>DASXUJ010000108.1 GCA_036504895.1 Syntrophorhabdaceae bacterium | reverse complement strand
GTCGTCCACGAGTATAACGAGTGCTACCTCTACCACTCCTTTATGGAAAAGGAGCTCGACCCCAGGATCAGAAAAATATGGGAGCTCCACCTGGATATGGAGCTCGGACACCTGAGGAACGCCGTGGAGCTCATGGGAAGGTACACGAAAAAGGATGCCCAGGAGCTCCTGCCGAAGCGCCTGCCTGCCCCCATCGTCTTCGAGCCGAACATCAAATACGTAAGAGACATCCTGGAGAGCCAGGTGAACCTGACGGCAGTGGGGATGGATTTCAAGCCGGTGGAGCAGGTGGATAAAAACTACCGCTATTTCACCTATCAGAACATGGTAAACGGTGGATGGGTGCCGAGCGAGGAGGTGATCGAGCAGCACACGGAGAAATTCGGCGAAGACTACAGATTGGACCTCACCTTCGGCGAGCGGACCGATAAAGTCCGTGCGGCTGAATATTACGGCCTGCCGACGCCTTCCAACGATATCTTCACCTTACTCAAGAAGGAGCATAATGAGGTGAAACTCCTGTTTCAGAAGATCAAAATTGCGGCTCACGGGAAGGACGCCCTGTTCTCCGAGCTGGCCGAGAACCTCTCCCTTCACATGGAAGGGGAGGAGCAGCTCTTCTATGCCAAGCTCCAGGAGAACCCGGGGACCAGGGATCTGGTACGCGAAGCATACGAAGAGCATAGCGAAGCAAAGCGGATTTTGAAGGACATGGAAAATATTCCCCTTGCTCAGAAGGAGTGGATGTCCATGGTTAACCAGCTGCAGCAGTCAGTGGAGCATCATATAGAGGAGGAGGAAATGCAGCTTTTCCCCAAGGCCCACGACATAATCGATCAGATCGAATCCCGGAACATGGCAAAAGATTTCCAGTCCGATAAGCAGGTGAATTTTCAGACCACCTCCTGGATAAAGGAGCCCCACGAAAGGCACGCCACGATAGGTTAAGAAAACAGGCGCCGCCCGTCCTGAAAGGGCCGGGCGGCGCCTGCGCCATCCTCCATTTTCATTGACCCGCGACTAAATCCGCTTCTAAAGAATCATGCACCAGGCCTCAGCACTACCTTGATGCAATGCTCCGTTTTGTCACGGAACATCTTATAGGCTTGCGGCGCATCCTCCAACGGCAACTGGTGGGTGATTATGAAGGAGGGGTCTATTTCGTCCCTCTCTATCCTTTCCAGCAGAGGCCCCATATACTTCTGCACATGCGTCTGTCCGGTCTTGATGGTAAGGCCCTTGTTCATCATTGCGCCCAAAGGTATTTTATCGGCTACTCCGACATAGACGCCGGGGACGGAAAGGGTGCCTCCCTTCCGGCAGCACATAATCGCCTCCCTCAGGACATCGGGGCGGTCGGTCTCCATATATACCGCCGACTTCACCTTATCGTATATGGCCCCTATACTTCCCCGTGCATGGGCCTCCGTTCCCACCGCATCGATGCACCGGTCGGGTCCGCGCCCCTTTGTCATCTCCATCAGGGTTTGATATACATCGGTGTTCTCGAAATCAATCGTTTGCGCCCGCCCGTGTTCCTCTGCCATGGCAAGGCGCTCCGGCACGCGGTCGATGGCGATTACCCTGCCGGCGCCGAACATCCAGGCGCTCTTGATGGTGAGTTGTCCCACGGGGCCGCATCCCCAGACTGCCACTGTATCACCCTCTTCTATCTGGGCGTTCTCCGCGGCCATATAGGCGGTGGGCAGGATATCGGAGAGGAAGAGGACCTTCCTGTCCGATATGCCATCGGGGATCTTTATCGGTCCCACATCGGCATAGGGGACGCGCAGGTACTCCGCCTGGCCTCCCGGGAAGCCACCCAGCATATGGGAATAACCGAGTAACCCCGCGGGAGATTCGCCCATGGCCTTGCGTGCGGTCTCCGCATTGGGGTTCGAGTTGTCGCACAAGCTGAACAGGCCTTTCCGGCAGAAGAAACACTCCCCGCAGGAAATGGTGAAGGGCACCACCACCCGGTCGCCTGCCTTGAGGTGCGTGACCGCGCTTCCCACCTCGACTACTTCACCCATCGGCTCATGGCCGATCACATCCCCTTTCTCCATGGTGGGCATGAAACCGTCGTACAGATGCAGGTCGGAACCGCATATTGCCGTCAAGGTGATTTTCACAATAACATCTTTGGGGTCCTGTATTGTGGGATCGGGCACCGTATTGACCCGGATGTCGCTTTTACCGTACCAACATACTGCTTTCATAGGGTCCTCCTTCGGGTGCTATGACCCTGGCTGCAGTTCTACCTTGACCCAGCCATCTTCACGGGTATCGAAATTCTTATAGGCGGTGGTGGCGGATGAGAGGGGCTCCACATGAGTGAGTATTTTCGAAGGGTCGATACTGCCGGTCTGGACCAATTCGAGGAGCTTGGGGATGTACTTGCGGTGGTTACAGTTTCCCATGTTGATGGTCAGGTTCTTATTCATGGCCTCGCCGGTCGGAAAGACCCTGAGCGTCTGGGGGTAGACGCCGATGATGGAAAGGGTGCCTGCCTTGGCGAGGGCCTCGACTGCCCAGGTGAGGGCAAGGGAGGGGGCGTCGCCCGGCTGCCATGCCGATCCCTGAGGATGGGTTTCGGGTGCGATCTCCTGGAGTTCCCGCTTGAACTCCGATTTATCTTTCTTGGAAATGGAGGCTGCGGGTCCATGGTGGGGCATCTGCGCATCGACGCCCACCGCGTCGATTGCCCTGTCAACGCCGATTCCTCCGGTAAGCGCCCTGATTAGCATGACCGGGTCCTCCTTCTCGAAATTGATAATTTCCGCTCCCTGGGCCTGGGCCATTTCGAGCCTCGAAGGAATGTGGTCCACGGCAAATACCATTCCCGCGTCCATCATCATGGCGCTCGCGATCGCGAATTGGCCTACGGGACCACAGCCGAAGACCGCGACCGTATCGCCCGGTTTTATCTCGGCCATATCGGCGCCGAAATAACCGGTGGGGAAGATATCTGATAGCATGATCGCCTTGTCATCGTCCACATGGTTGTGGACCGCCACGGGTCCCACATTTGCAAAGGGTATGCGGGCATACTCGGCCTGCAGCCCGTCGAAAGAACCGGATTCTTCGGGCCCGCCGAAAAATGCCGTCCCCGCCAGCTTGCCCTTCGGGTTCGCATTGTCACATTGCGAATAGTAGCCTTTACGGCAGTAAGAGCAGTAGCCGCAGGCGATGGTCGACGGTATGATGACCCGGTCGCCTATCCTCAGGTTTCTCACCGCGGAACCTACTTCCTCGACGGTGCCGACCCCTTCGTGACCGAGGATCGTCCCTGGTCTCATGTGGCCCATGGTTCCCCTTATCATGTGAAGGTCAGTCCCGCAGATGGCCGAAGCCGTGAGCCGCACGATCGCGTCGGTGGGCTCTTTGATTTCTGGGTCAGGCACGTTTTGAATCCCTATGCTCCCTATTCCTTCGAAAACCAATGCTTTCATAAGAACCTCCTAAAATCCTATTTGGATCTTGGCCCACAATATAAGCACATGAGAAAATAGCGTCAACCCGCACCTCCTGATCCGCGTTATCCGTAAGCCGGGGAGAAAACGAGACCCCTGGGGGCACGATAAAATCTGTTTTCCGGCTAAGCCGAGTTGAGGTATAGTATAGTTACGGCAAGGCCCCGCGGGAGAAGTCGCCCGGCCGGGAGAAGAGGCGGACACTGCCGGGGAGGAAAGAATGAACGTATTGATCCTGAGCGGAAGCCCCAGGGGACCGAAGAGCGTGACCAATAAGCTCCTCGCGGCTCTCGCGGCCGGAATATCCGCGGGCAATGGGCAGGTGCGGCAGTTTTCCGTCTGCTCCATGAAGATCGCGTCCTGCATCGGATGCCTGGCGTGCATGCATAAAACGCCAGGGGTATGTGCGATTAAAGACGATATGGAGGAGATCTACGGGGCCCTCAAGACATCCGATATTCTCGTCATAGGCACTCCCGTCTATGTTGACAGCATGAGCTCTCAGATGAAAGCGGTCATAGACAGGTCCGTGGCCTGCCTCCAGCCTTTCCTCGTACGGGACAAGACGGGCAGGATACGCCATCCCTTCAACTGGAGAATGCCGGGGAGGTTCCTCCTCGTCTCCACGAGCGGCTTCCCCGAGACCGCCACCTTCGATCCCCTCATTGCCACCTTCAGGGCAGGAGCGGCCAATTTCGGCGCCGAGCCCATAGGCGAGGTCTGTATCCCGGGCTCCATTGCCCTTCAGATCCAGCCCGATTTGCTCGCCGGCCATCTGCGCCTCATAGAGGAGATGGGACAAGGGCTGGCCCTGGAAGGCAGGATCGACGGCGAATCGCTTAAGAAGATCAATATACCCCCCGTTCAAGTGGGCGAATACCTCGAGATCGCCGCTTCATACGAATCGTGGTGCCGGGAGCGCCTGGGCGATCAGGCAAAGCCGTAATCGTCCTTCCGGTCTCCGGACTGTCTCCCGGAGGCGGCCTTGAAGTGGACCTGAGACATGGGTTAAAATTGAATATGAAGAAAGAGTACTCCCTTTATTTGGGCGTGGGAGACCGGGTAATCCACAAGAGGTTCACGAGGTGGGGCATGGGTGTGGTGACCGAGGAAAGAAGCTCAACCGTTCCCGGGGGCTTCTGTTATGTCCGGATTGTATTCCAGGATGGGAAGGTCCGGGTCTTCGACAATGATTTCAAGAGCGGGAACTGCTGCTACTACGCGGGCATTCAGAGGCTCGACGATATAGATCTCGGTTAAAACCGGCACCCGACACGTTCGTGGAGGGTATTGACGCCTGTGGACCGGGTTTCAAACTGGAGGAGAGAGACAGGTGACTGTAGAACTTACGAAATTTGTCAGAGGAGCCGGCTGAGCGTCGAAAATAGGTCCGGGCGACCTAACCGACATTCTGTGCGGCGTGGAAATACCTGCGGATGAAAACGTCATTGTGGGCATCGAAGGCTTTGAAGACGCGGGGGTCTATAAAATCACCGACGAGGTGGCCATCGTCCAGACCGTTGATTTCTTTACCCCCATCGTCAATGATCCCTATTCCTTCGGCCAGATCGCCGCGGCAAATTCGATGAGCGACATATACGCCATGGGTGCGGTCCCGAGGACCGGGCTCAACATCGTCTGCTTTTCTCTTCAGCAGTTCGGAAAAGACGTGCTCAAGGAGATCCTGAGGGGCGGGGCCGACAAGATGCGGGAAGCGGGGGTAAGCCTTCTCGGCGGTCACAGCGTGGATGATACGGAGACGAAGTACGGAGTCGCCGTAACAGGCACGGTCCATCCCGATAAGGTGATACTCAACGAAGGCGCCGTGCCGGGTGATATTCTGGTGGTCACCAAGCCTCTCGGCACCGGCATACTTAATACGGCCATGAAGGCCGACATGCTCGACGAGGCCGCGGTGGCGAGACTCGTCGAGGTTATGGCGAGGCTCAATAATAAAGCCTCGGAGGCCATGCTCTCCGTCAGGACCCACGCGGCAACGGACGTCACGGGATTCGGGCTCGCGGGCCATCTCAAGGAGATGATCAAAGAGAGCCTGGGGGTGGAGCTTTTCGCGGACCGCCTTCCCTATTTCGAGGAAGCGAAAGAGCTGGCTTCCATGGGCATGCTCCCGGCAGGACTCTACCGGAATAAGGATTTTTACGGGATCCATGTGGAGGGTAATTCCGAAGGCTTTATCAGGGACATCATCTTCGACCCTCAGACTTCGGGGGGGCTGCTCATGGCGATCAATCCGGACGATAAGGAACGATTCGAATCAATCGCATCGGATAAGGGGCTCGAGTACCGTATTATAGGCAGGTTTGTGGCGGAGCCCGCAGGAAAGATTATCTTAAGCTCATCATGAATTGAGGGGATTATTTGGGGCCGGTCATGAGCTCCCGTCGGCAATAATCCCTGAAATTATTGACGCCGATAAAGAACTCGCGCATCATGAGCACCCAGTAGTACTGCCCTTTCCTGGTGAGGGTGAGGCAGGAGCCTTGTTTCTTGAGCCCCCCCGCGAGCATGAAAAAGAGTATCTCCGTCCAGAGGTACCGCAAGGGATTGACCCCTGTTTTTTTGCCTAATTCCTTGATATCGAGCTTAAGGCCGAAGAGCTTCATCAGGAAATCATATCTGAGTCGTTCCTTCATCGAAAAATCGCGCCTCGCCGTCACAGGCGGCTCGCCCCGGCCGAGCTTCTTTACGTACTCCTCGATGTCGAAGGTATTCGCATAGACGCTTCCCCCGAGATAGCCGATCGACCCGCTCCCAAGACCCGCATATTCCTCGAAATTGATGACATACTCGTCGATCATGCCTTTGTGGCGGGAAAAACACCACGCCGTCGTCGCCTCATAGGTCGGGGTCAGCATCTCCACGATCTTCTCGTAGAGCGCGCCTCCCCGCTCGTAATTGACGATGCCCAGCTTCTTGTTCATGGCTGCCTGAGTAAAGGTGGAGACCATGAGGGGATAATAGGTGATCTGGTCAACGCCGAGGCCCACGAGGGTGGAAAGGTCTTTTTCCAGGATCGCCATGGACTGGGCGGGAAAATTGAATATCATATCTATATTGAGAGTCTGGAATTTCCCCTGGGTATATTGGAGCCGCTCAGCGATCATCTCGCCGCTTCCGTACTTATGGTAGCGCTCGGTAGCCTTCAGGATTCCGTCGTCGAAACTTTGGACTCCCACGGAAAGCCGGTGCACGCCCGCAGCCTGAAGGAGGGCAATATTTTCATCGGTGAGGTGGTTGGGGTTTGTCTCGACCGACACCTCCTTCACGGGAAAACTTTTCTTAATGAGGTCGATGGTCTCCGCCAGCTCATCCACGAGTACGGTCGGGGTTCCTCCGCCCACATAAAGGGAGGAAAATTCGTACCCCAAGTCCCTGTACATGAGGACCTCTTTTCTCAATGCCTTGAAATAAGACCTCGCGAGGGGCTCCCTGAATACTATCCTGTTGAAGGAGCAGTAAGGGCAAAGCTCCTCGCAGAAAGGGATATGGACGTAGACGAGTCTCGGCAGGTCATTGGGCGCCCGGGGCACGGAAGCGGAAGAGGCGCTGAACCGGAGATAATCGGAGTTCTTCTTTCTGGCAATGGAGGTAATCAGTTTTTCTATTAGCATAGGGGTATCCGGTGCAAAACCTAAGAAGGTTAAAGCTTTTGAGCAAAAAAATCAAGAGCGTGGGCTATACGGTCGCCGTCCCGGAACCGTTCACTCGACGAGGTCGGCTTCCGCATTGATGGTGAGATAGGCATGCTTTCCTACCATGAATCCGCCATTTTCGAGGTCCATGCTTTTGGTCATGCCGAAGTCTTCCCGGTTGACCCGTGTGGTAGCCTGGAATCCGAAAGTAGTGTAGAGCCTGTCGTCATCCTGGAAGCGGGAGGGACCGGCGAAGGTTACGTCGAGGGTAATCCGGCGGGTGACGCCGTGAACGGTCAGGTCGCCATGGACCAGGCACCGGTCGAGACCCACGGCTTCCGCTGCCGAGCTTTTAAAGGTGATGGCGGGGAAGGTCGCCGCATCGAAGTAGTTTGCGCTCTTCAGATCCTCATCCCTTCTCTCTACGCCCGTAAAGATGCTTGTCACGTCGATCTCAGCCTCCACCGACAGCTCCGTTAACCGGGCGGGATCGAACCGAAGGGTCCCTTTTACCCGGGTAAACTGCCCGTGGACCCAGGTCACCATCATGTGGCGAATCGAAAAAAGAGCGGCCGTATGGTCCTCGTCGAATACAAATTGTGCCATAATCACTCCTCCTGCCAACAAGATGTGCCTTTGATGGCGCTATACAAATATATATCCTCATATAATAAAAAGACAGGTGATCTCGGGTGACAACGTGCCGGCCGGTTTATTTCTTCCGATAGTCCGGCTGAAAGCACGGCGCCGGAGCGCCTTATCCCCCTGCAGTAGCGTGAATAAGTGAGGCTTTGGAGGCCTTGTGCAAAAAAGGGCAGGGGAGCCATCGAGGCTAATCCATTGAATATTTTTGGCTAACGTGGTAAAATAAGGAGTCAAAAAAGAAAAGGGAACAACAGGTACAAGATGATTGGAGGTAGAATGTTCAAGGTCGGTGAAGTGGCTGTATATCCAGGTCATGGGGTCGGAAAGATCGCGTCCATCGAGGAGAAGGAATTCTCGGGCACGAAGCAATCTTTCTATATCATGCGTATCCTCGACACAGATATGACCATAATGATTCCGGTTGATCATGCAGGTCATACGGGTCTCCGCTGTGTCATCGAATCCTGCGAGGTTACACGGGTCTTCGATATCCTGAAAGACAAGAACGTGGTCCATGACAACGCCCCGTGGAACAGGCGGTACAAAGAATATATGGAGCGGATAAAGAGCGGCTCCATATTCGAGGTAGCCATGGTATTGAAGGAGCTCTATAGCCTCAGGGTCTGGAAAGAGCTTTCTTTCGGCGAAAAGAAGATGTTCGAGATTGCGCGCAACCTGATAAAGAAAGAGCTTTCAATCGCCCTGAACAAGGAGGAAGAGGCAATAGAAGAAGAAATAGAGGGGATCTTTCTGGAAAACTACAAAGTCTAGGAGTCTTCTTATTTTGAGCATACTGGTCCAGATCATTTTAGTCGCGGTCACCACGGTCACCGGTTATTTCATTTTCAAGGAAATGTTTACCACCAGCCTGATCGGATTGATTGGCGCGATCTGCGGCCTTGCCGTCGGCTACGTCGTCCTTAAACTCGAAGAAAAACTCAAAGATATTCCATTGAAGATCATTATAGGAAGTCTCGCGGGACTCACCATAAGCCTGCTGGTGGCGAACCTTTTCGTGGCCCGGCTCCTCCTCACCATCATGAAGGACGTCCCCATATCCCTGCCGATCTATATCCTCCTCTATGTGGTCATGGGGTATCTGGGATTCCGTATCGGCGAAAAAAAGAGCCAGACCATCGATCTCTCCAAGGTTCCATTATTTGACAGGATCGAGGGCACGGAGAACGTCAAGATCCTGGACACAAGCATCATAATAGACGGACGGATCGGCGACGTGTGCGAGACGGGTTTCATCGAAGGGGCCTTTATCATTCCCCAATTCGTTCTTTATGAGCTGCAGCATATCGCCGACCATCAGGACCCGGTGAGGAGGACGAGAGGAAGGAGAGGCCTCGAAGTGCTCCACCGGCTCCAGAAACAGACGCTGGTAAAGGTAAGAATCGTGGATTATGATTTCCCGAAGCTCCAGGACGTGGATACGAAGCTCATCGCCCTGGCAAAGAAACTGAACGGAAAGATCGTCACCAACGACTATAACCTCCATAAAGTTGCCGAGCTGCAGGGCGTGGAAGTCCTTAACATGAACCAGCTTGCCACTGCCATGAAGCCCCCCATCCTGCCCGGTGAGCAGATGGGCATAAAAATTCTCAAGGAGGGCAAAGAGCACGGCCAGGGCATCGGCTATCTTGAGGACGGCACTATGGTGGTAGTCGACGAGGCGAGGAAGCTGCTCGGTAAATCCGTAGACGTGGTCGTAACCAGCGTGCTCCAGACCACCTCCGGCAGGATGATCTTTGCAAAGCTTAAGGAACAGGCAGAAAAAGAATTCTATGTACCCACGGAATTTAATCTGGAAGAACAAGTGAGGTAAATATATGAGGACTCTCGGCATCATCCTCGCGGGCGGTACGGGCAAGAGGATGGGAGCTTCCACGAACAAACAGTTCCTCCTTCTCGACAATAAGCCTCTCATTGTGCATACCATGCAGGTTTTTGAGGAATGCAGGAGCATAGACGGCTTCTATCTCGTAGTGAATCAGAAAGACCTCGCCGTGATCCAGGAAGAGATCCTGGAGACTTATAAATTCAGCAAACTTCTGAAAACGGTGATTGGCGGAAGACTGAGACAGGATTCGGTGAAAAACGGACTCGAAGCAGTAGATACTCCTTGCGATATCGTCGTAATTCACGATGGGGCGAGGCCCTTTGTCTCTCCCGCCTTTATCGATAAGAGCATTTATCTCATGGAGATGTTCGATGCCATTATCCCCGCTCTGCCCGTAAAAGAAACAATCAAGGTCATCTCCAAAGAAGGATTTGTGGTGAAGACCCTGGAGAGGGACTCCCTCTGGTCCGTCCAGACACCCCAGACCTTCAAATTCGAACTTATTTCAAAAGCATATAAAGACGGGATCGCAAAGAAAGCCATGGGCCACGACGATGCAACTTTCCTCGAGCTTATGGGAAAAAAGGTGAAAGTCATCGAGGGCTCCCCCTATAACATGAAGATCACCACGCCCGAGGATCTCATTTTAGCGAGGGGCATGCTCTCCCAGCTTAAGGGTGGCTCGTGAGGGTGGGAATAGGCTATGATGTCCATCGCCTGGTGAAAGGAAGGGACCTTTTTCTCGGCGGGATCCAGATTCCTTTTGAAATGGGGCTTTTGGGCCATTCGGACGGCGACGTTCTTATCCACGCGGTCTGTGACGCCATCCTTGGCGCCATGTGCGAGGGCGACATAGGGACCCATTTCCCCGATACGGATGAGAGCATAGAAGGCATCAGGAGTACTGAAATTCTCTCCTATGTGGGCGGGCTCGTGGCGCAAAAAGGCTTCCGCATCATAAATATCGATGCCGTCGTGGTCGTTGAAAGGCCCAAGATATTCCCCCACCGGGAACAAATGAAAGAGACTATGGCACGGCTGCTCCATTTAAACGGCGATGCCATAGGGATTAAAGGGAAGACCACCGAAGGCCTCGGTTTCGCCGGCAGGCGGGAAGGCATCGAGGTCCATGCCATCGCCCTCCTGGAAGAGGCGGAAAAATGAAGGCAAGCCGTGTATCTCACAGAAACTGCGGGGGAGTCCGTCCGAAAGGTATCCATGGTTAAAGTCAGGTTTGCACCCAGCCCCACGGGATATCTCCACGTGGGCAATATGAGGACCGCCTTGGTGAATTACCTCTTTGCCCGTAAGGAGAAAGGTGCATTTGTGCTCAGGGTGGAAGATACCGATATCGAGAGGTCGGACCCGGCCTTCGAGAGGGCTCTTCTCGATGACCTTGCCTGGCTCGGCCTTACCTGGGACGAAGGCCCTTACACACAATCCGAAAGAACTGAGATTTACCGGGCCCATGCGGCGGTGCTGCTCAAAATGGGGTTGGCCTACAAGTGCTTCTGTTCGAAAGAGCGGCTCGACCGGATGAGGGAAGAGGCCCTGCACAGGGGATCTCCGCCCAAATACGATGGGACGTGCAGGGACCTGCCCGCGGAAGATGCTGCACGGCGGGAGCGCGAGGGAATGCCTTACGTGGTGCGTTTCAGGGCCCCCGCGAGAGCAATTCGGGTCAAGGACCTTATCCATGGAGAGATCTTCTTCCCTGCCGACCATGTAGATGACTTTATCCTCCTCAAGCAGGGATTGACCCCTGCCTATAATTTCGCCGTAACCGTCGACGACATGCTCATGGGCATCACCCATGTGATGAGGGGCGCGGACCACGTGTCGAACACGCCGAAACAGATCATGCTCTTTCAAGCATTCGGACAGGAGCCCCCTCTTTACGGGCACCATTCCCTGCTTACCGGAGCTGATCAGAAGCCCCTCAGCAAGAGGCACGGGGCAACCCATATCAGGGAATTCCGTGAAATGGGTATTCTCCCGGAAGCGCTCGTCAACTATGTGGCCGTCATCGGCAGGAGCGTAAAGAAAGAGATCATGGATGAAAAGGAGCTGATCGAGACCTTTTCTCCCCGGTCCCTTTCCCCGTCCGATTCCCTCTTCGATATGGAGAAGCTCCGCTGGTTCAACAGGGAGCATATCAGGAGATCTTCCACTGAAAAGCTCCTCGAAAAGATGGGCCTTCCTGATTCGTGCAGGGAAAAGGTCGCCCTCGTCCAGGAGAACGCCGGGACCCTGGCGGAGATACGGGATTACCTGGATATCTTCGAGGGCTCGACCATTACCGATGAAAGCATGGCTTACCTTGGCGGCGTCCCGTCTTCAGGTATGATAATCGCCTCCCTGGAAGAGGCCATGAAAAACGGGGTTCCCTCCTTCGATGATGCACTAAAAATGGTGGAGAGCGGAACGGGTCTCAAAAAACGCGATCTTTTCATGTGTCTCAGGATAAGCCTGACCGGCAGGAAGCACGGTCCCCCTCTTACGGACATTTTTTCCCATATCTCGAGAGAGGCCGTCACGGAAAGAATTTCACGTATTAAAGAACGGTTAGCCCTTTCGTGATGCCCATGCCTCTTTCCCTCAAAAAGTTGCAGGAAGGCATAAAGGATGTAATAAGGAGCCTCTCTCTCAGAACGCAGCTCCTCCTCATACTCCTTTTCCTTCTCGTGGTCTCCGTGAGCTCCCTCACCATCATCTATGCCCGTACCGAGGGACAGATCATGGAGAAGGTGACGGACAACATCGACGACATTACGAGGGCCATTCAGATCAGCGTGGAAGAGCTGTCATACGGGGGCGAAGGCAATCAGAGGCTCAAGAGCTACGTGGATATGCTCAATAAAAAGGGCATAGAAGAGATATCGATCATAAGCGACAAATCACAGGTTATCGCAAGCTCCGATCCCAAGAAGATCGGCACGGAGCAGAAGATCCCGGAGAAACGGCCGGGGAGAAGGAAAAACCTCATCATAACAGCCCGTCTGGGAGAAGAGAACAACAAGGAGACCCAGAAGCTCTACAATATCATAATGCCCGTCTCCATAAAGGGGCAGAGCATCGGCTACATCCATATCAACATGGTACTCGACGATTACAAACTCCTCCACCGGAAGAACCACCTGAAGCGCATCCTCAGCATGGTCTTTGCCTTCAGCATCGGCATCATCTTCAGCCTCCTTATTGCGGAGAAGTATACGGAGCCGATTAAACGGATCGCCGATGCGAGCAAGAGGATCGCTCAGGGCGAGCCGGTCAAAATCCGCGATACCGGGCGCAAGGACGAGATCGGCGTGCTCATCAACAGTTATAACGAGATGGTCGACAGGCTGAGCGAGAGGAAGGAGCTCGAAGAGAAGTTGAAAAAGACGGAGCAACTCTCTCTCATCGGACAGCTTTCGTCGGGTATCGCCCATGAGATCAGAAACCCCCTCAATTTTTTCTCCCTCTCCGTCGGTCATATCAAGGAATGGATTATCGAGGGAGGACAGGAGGATAAGGAAGAGGTAATCAAGCTTCTCGACAATCTCACGAAGGAGATTTACAAGGTAAACGAGCTGATCCACAATTTCCTCTTTCTGGGAAAGCCGATCACCTTGAATATTCAACGTATATCGCCGGAGGCGCTTATTGACGAGGCCATCTCCCTGGTGAAAGATAAAGTGGGAGACGACATCGAGATCAAGGTCCTCTGCAAAGGAGGGGACCTGCCCATCTGCTGCGACAGGGAGTATATGAGGATATGCCTTCTCAACCTCCTCCTCAATTCCGTCCAGGCCATGGATTACAAGGGCGTCGTGGAAATAGAGTGCGGCAGGGAAGACCCCTTTTCCTATATCCTGGTAAGGGACAATGGCGCCGGTATAGGCAAAGAGGAGAGGGATAAGATTTTCGAGCCCTATTACTCAACAAAAAAATATGGCATGGGGCTCGGCCTCGCCATCACAAAACGTTTTGTCGATGCCCATCAGGGCCGGATTATCATAGAAAGCGAAGTTGGCAAGGGAACGACAATAAAAATAACGGTGCCCTATTATGAAGCATGAGAAAGGTGTGATCCTCGTAGTTGAAGATGACCGCTTTCAGAGGGAGATCATTAAAACCATTCTGGCCAAAGAAGGATTTTATGTCGAAACCGCCGATTGCGGTCAGAAAGCCTTGGGCTTCCTCAAGGAGAGCGTCTTCGATGTGATACTTACGGACCTCCGCCTCCCCGATATCGATGGGACGGAAATTCTCAAAGAGGTAAAATCGCGAAACATACCGAGCCCGGTGATCATCATTACCGCCTTCGGCTCCATACCCTCCGCCATAGAGGCAACGAAGCTGGGCGCCTTCTACTATCTTGAAAAACCCTTCGAAAAGGACCAACTCCTTCTCGTGGTACAGAATGCGATGAACCAGGCGAGACTCGCGCAAGATAATATCATGCTCAAGAGCCAGCTTGAAGACCGTTTTCACCTCGAAAATATCATCGGCGCTCACGGCAAGATAGAAGAGCTCGCACGGATCGTGAGAAAGGCAGCGCCCACCACCTCCACCGTACTCATCTATGGAGAGAGCGGTACGGGGAAAGAGCTGTTTGCCAAGAGCATCCATTATAACAGCCCAAGGAAGGAGAAGCCCTTTTTTGCCATCAATTGCGCGGCCATACCTGAAACCCTGCTGGAGAGCGAGCTTTTCGGCTATGAGAAGGGGGCGTTCACGGGCGCCTTGTCGCGCTCGACCGGTTTGTTCGAGCAGGCCCAGGGGAGTACCTTATTTCTCGATGAGATCGGCGATCTTTCGGCGAGCACCCAGGCGAAGCTCCTGAGGGTTATTCAGGAGCGGGAGGTAAGGCGCCTCGGGGGGAAAGAGACCATCAAGCTCGATGTGAGGATCATTGCCGCCACGAACAAGAACCTGGAAGAGGAGATAAAAAAGGGCAATTTCAGGGAAGACCTTTACTACAGGTTCAATGTGATCGCCTTCACGGTTCCGCCGCTGCGGGAGCGGATCACCGATGTTCCCCTCCTGGTCGAGCATTTCCTGAATAAAATGAATCACGCGAACGGTAAAAAGAAAGTCGTGGAAGAGGATGCCCTTCGGGCGCTCATGAAATACGATTGGCCGGGAAACGTGAGGCAGCTCGAATCGGTGATTGAGAGGGCCTATATCATGGGCGAAGAGGACGCAGTCTGCCTCGACCATCTGCCGAAAGAAGTAAAAAGGGAAAAAGAGGTGAAAGGGGTCGACAGGCTGGAGATCCCCGATGACGGACTCGACCTCGACGCCATAGAAAAAGAGTTGATAAAAAAGGCAATTATCAAGGCAGAGGGCAAAATTTCCCTGGCCGCGAAGTACCTCAACATGTCCTACGACAAACTCTGGTTCAAAGTGAAAAAAATGAAAGAGAAGGACGAGATTCTTGGTTTAACGACCAAATAGCCCGCTTATTCGTGAATCAACGACCTATCGCAGTCAGCCTTTATGGGCGAAATCAATGATATCGGGTACTTACCTGTAGATTATTTCTGGCACCGCAAATGCACGCTTATTTTTCAAGATGTTATGCCGGTCTGCCTGACGGGAATGTGTTTTCGACCCCGTGGGGCGGGGTGATGGACACATACCGGGAGTCGAAGGCCCGGCGTAATACAAAAAACAGGAGGTACCAACATGAAAAGAGCTGTAATGATCGTTTTGGCCCTGTTGATCGCTGTCGCATTTGTATCAACAGTTTTCGCACAGGATAAACCGGCTGCGGCACCTGATAAGGCTGCGGCGGCACCCGAGAAAAAAGCAACAGACGAAAAGGCGGTCAAAGCGGAAAAACCCGCAAAGGCTGTGGACAAGAAAACCTTTGCCGGCGTGATCACGAAAGTCGATGCCGCGGGTAAGACGATCTCCGTAAAGGATGCCAGAGGCGAAGTGACTCTCGATGTCGCCGAGGCCACCTATGCGAAGGGCATGAAGATGGAAGCCCTGAAACCGGGCCAGAAAGTAATGGTCAAGTTTGAGGAGAAGGGCGGCAAGATGACGGGCATGAAGATCATGAAGGCCCCCAAGAAGCCCAAAGTAGAGAAGAAGGACGAAGCCAAGGCAGAGGCGAAACCCGAAGCAAAACCGGAAGCCAAACCCGAGGCAAAACCCGAAGCGAAACCGGAAGCCAAACCGGCCCCGGAAAAAAAGTAGAAACCCTATAAAAAAAGGGGCCTCTTCAGGCCCCTTTTTCATATCTTCATTCCCTCGAAATTATAAATAAGGTGGATCGGCTTCTATATGGACATCCGAGATTGCATAGAGTCCGAGGAGGGAGCGGTAGAGTTCGTCCCCGTCGCCCGTAAGGATCATCCTCCATTCATACTGCTGTCTTTTCTGAAACAGGGGCCCGGTCACGTCTCCTCGATATCCGTGGGTGTCAAGGACCTCCCTGACCCGGGCTAAGGCCTTAATCCCGGCCGATTCCTCTTTCTTGGAGATCTCCACCAGGAAAAATCTCGTGTAGGGAGGGAATTCTGCGGTCTTCCGCCGCGCCGTCTCATCCTTCAGGAATCCGATTGTATCGAGAAAGAGGGCAGGATCGATACGTTTCTTTTGTTCCATGCAGAAGACGAGTTCGTGGGGATTTAACGCATCGAGGAGGTGCATGAGGACCTGGAACATCTTTTCCCGGGCTTTATATCCTGAGGTCCTGGCAAGATCTTCCCACCCCGCCAGGATCAGCATGTCAACGTCCATCCCATAAAAGGTGGAGAGGGTCTGGGTGCCTACGAAAATAAAGGGGAACTGGTCCGCCTTCTTCCTGGCCTGTGCCCTCTCTTTCTTCGACGTATCGCCCGTAATTCTTGATACAAGGATCTCGGGAAAGAGGAGCTTTACCCTTTCCTCGAAGTATTCCGCACCCACACGGAAGAAGCGTATAAGGCTGCTTCCGCATTGAGGGCATCTCTCCTCATAGGGGAATTTGCCGCCGCAGGAAGGACAGACCAGGCGGTCGGTCGATTTCTGATAAGCCGTGATTCCCCCGCAGGAGGGGCACGTAAAAAGGGCCTTGCAGTCAACACACCGGATGGAGCTGCTGTAATCTTTGCGGGGTGTATAGAGCGCGATCCTGCCGCCCTTCTCGATTATAGGTCTCATCACATCGATCAGGCCCTCCGGGAGACCGTCATAAGAGGCGATATTTTTCTCCATGAGGACCTCGGAAAAGGGGGTTGAGGGAGGCCATTCACCTTGGGCTATAGGGAGCCGGCCCTCTTCCGTCTCCCTGAAGACATCCACCGACGGTGAAGCGCTGCCCAGGACCGCGGGGACGCCTTCCAGGGCTGCCCTTTTCACGGCGATCTGAGCGGCGTTAAACCTGAAGTCTTCCTCGTTCCTGTAATAATCTTCCTCGTGTCTTTCCACGATGACAAGTCCGAGATCGAGGACGGGAAGAAACACGGAGCTCCTGTTTCCCAGGATGAGAAACCCTCCCGACCTCCTGCTCCTGAAGTATGTCTCCATCCGTTCTTTACCCTTCATTGATGTCCCGTACCAAAGAACCTTTCCGGGAAAAGCTTCGTTAAATGCACGGGAAAAGTAATCCCCTGTGCCGTGATAATCGGGCAGGAGCATGAGGACGTTCTCATTCTTTTCCATGCATGCGGAGATGAGGGAGATATAATGAAAAAGTCGTTCGTCGGCGCCGCCTATAAAAAGTGTGCCCTCTTCGGCCTTGCCGCCGCCGATCTTCGCTTCACCGGGTAAAAAGGGCTCATTCGTGAAAATGTCCCGGATTATGAGGGTTCTGTCCTTCACTCCCTCCATTACCCGTTTCCTTCCCATGGACGAGATGGCTTTCTTGAGAGGTATGCCCTTTCGCTCATCCATATCCACAATGAGATATTTCTGCACATCTTTGTGAGGGGGAAGGACATATTTAAGGACAAGACCCGGAGGTGTCACATAGTAACGGGATGCCCAATCGGTCAGTTCGCTGAGGACGCCGTCAGCCAGGGGAAATAGGTCGGCGGGCTCCTCGATTTCCTTGAGCGCCCCCTTCTCTCCTTCTCTCAAGGCGGTGACAAAGCCTGCGAGGACCCTGGTGCGGAAGGGCACGATCACCCGGGAAAGGAGCGTGAGGTGAGACCTCCACAGGGGAGGCACGTAATAGGAAAAAGTTTTCGCCACCGGGATGGGCAGCGCCACATCGACGATCATGAAGAGAGGAGGAAATCGTTATAATCGAGGCTTTTGAGAAATCTGATCCGTCCTATGTCCTCGCCGAGGAACCGGCCGCCTATCTCCTTGAAGGTGTCCGGGGAATCGGTCACGAAGTACTCGGTGCCCCCTTTGCCGGAGGCATTAAGAATACCCCGGGCCTCGAGGGTCCGCTTCACATCTTTTGCCGTTTCCCTGCCCGTGTTGATGACGGTGACGCCTTTCCCCATTACCTTCTTGATCGTCTTTTCAAGGATAGGATAATGGGTGCACCCCATGACGAGGGTATCGATCTCCGATTTCCCGATCCCTTCGAGGTACCTGGCGGTCATGATCTCGGCGACCTTGTCGTTCTCGAGACCTTCTTCCACTATAGGCACAAAGAGGGGGCACGGCTTCGAGAGCACTGTGACCGCAGGGTCCTGCTTCACGATGGCCTTCTCGTAGGCGCCGCTTGCCACCGTAGCCTTGGTGCCGATCACCCCCACCCGTTTTGTTTTGGTAGCCCGAACCGCTTCCCGGGCGCCCGGGTCGATCACCCCGAGTACGGGGATGGGCAGCTTTTTCATAAGGATGGGCAGGGCCACGGCGGAGGAGGTATTGCACGCGATGACAAGTATTTTCACACCCTTGGTGAGCATGAAGATCGCCGATTCGAGGGCATACCGTGTCACCGTGCCTGCCGACTTGGTGCCATAGGGAAGACGGGCGGTGTCGCCAAGGTAGAGGATATGCTCCCGGGGAAGAAGCTCCCTCACCTCTTTAAGGACCGTAAGTCCCCCTATACCCGAGTCGAACATCCCGATAGATTGATTTTTCATTGAGAAAGATTAGGCTAGCCCACCCAAAAAGTCAAGATAAGCCACAACTTCTGTTTTTCCGCCTTTGCATTTACTAAAGACTACATGCTATCGACTGCCTCTACGACTGCCTTTTTGCTATCGACTAGAGACTATCGACTAGAGACTGCCTCTAAGGTTTCATCAGTCCAAGCGCCTCACGGACCTCTTCCATGGTTTGCCGTGCGATAATGCGGCACTCGTCCGCACCCTTCTTGATCACGTCCTTGATATAATCCGTATCCGACATGAGGGTTGCCGCTTTATCCTGTATGGGGCGAAGCTCTTTCATCATGTTTTCGAAGAGTATCTTCTTACAGTCGATGCACCCTATGGCAGCAGTACGGCAGCCTTTATCCACTTCCAGGCGGACCTCATCCGATGAGAAGGCACGGTGTATGGTGTAGATATTACAGATATCAGGATTGCCCGTGTCCTTCCGCCTCACCCTGTTGACATCGGTGACCGCGGTGCGGAGCTTCTCCCATATGGCCTTTTCATCCTCTAAAATGGCGATGAAGTTGCCCATGGATTTGGACATCTTGCCGGTCCCGTCCACACCGAGGATTCTCGGCGCTATGGAGAGAATGACCTGGGGTTCCGGGAAAAGAACGCCGAACCTGTTGTTGAACTTTCTGGCTACCTCCCTGCAAAGCTCCACGTGCTGGACCTGATCTTCGCCGAC
>DASXUJ010000107.1 GCA_036504895.1 Syntrophorhabdaceae bacterium | reverse complement strand
AGAATGCCGAGGAAGTGAGTCCCCTGTTCTTCGAATTTGACGGAGGTATACGCCACACCCGCGCCCACAACGAAAAAAAAGCCGCGATGATTTGTTTCTCCAAGATAATATTTCCCGTTCAGACTCAATCCCACGTCGACGCCCGCGTTTGGTCTGTTCACGTAGGCGACGAAGGGTTCCGCAAGGAGATTGAACTTTCCCCTTAATTGTTTTTCAATCCCGTAGGCGACTTGCGCGAAGTCGTAATAATCATTGCGCCACAGATGGCCGATCTGGCTACTGTTATTAAAGATTCCGAGACCGTATCCGACGGAGAGTGTCTGCTGCTCGGCATGGCAAGGGGCTGAATACACCGCGAGGCAGAGCAGGAGGGCCAATAATATGGTAATCGAGGAAAAGCCGCGCTTCATGCCCGGACCTCGGGTTGTTTTTTCAAATGTCTCGACGGTATTTCAAATTCCTGGGGGGTTGTGGCGAGTAGTTTTTGCGCCTCTTTCCTTTTCAATCCAACATTCCTCCGGTGAAAATCTCCGGAAGCCGACTTGTGGCGGGGTTCGTTGGGGGATTGAACTGATGTGCCTGACGCCATAGGACCTCCTTTGCATGAAAGATATACATTTCCTGAGTCCTTTACTGTAGGACAATGAACACAAAAATTGGGGAGCCCGTCGCCTGTTCTTATTCTGTACGGGATTTTCAAGCCTTCCTGGTGCCCATCGTCTGTCAATTTCTCCGAATATAGATACTGACCGGATGAAAAACAAGGATAAATTACTAAGAAAGACGTAAAAGCATGTTCCGGAAAAGAAGATCTGAGGAAAAGTATGAGTTGAGGAGCCATAGTATCAACATTACAGGGATAATAAGTCAGAAAAACCGATGACGCGTCAGCTTGACATTCTTAGGTGTGCTGCACATTTTTAGAATAGCCGGTATGGAGACATTACTTCTCAACCCACCCTCGTTCAAGGGCTTCGACGGTAGTGCGGGCTCACGTTATCAGGCATGCCGGGAAGTCCGTTCATTCTGGTATCCCACGTGGCTCGCTTATCCCGCGGGCATGATTAAGGGGGCGAGACTGCTGGACGCCTCCGCCCAGGGTATTACTGCGGAAGAAACCCTCCGTCAGGCGGCAGGCTACGAACTGGTGATTATCCATACGGGCACCCCCACTTTCGAAAACGATGCGGCGTTGGCAGGCGCCCTCAAGGAAGCTTATCCGCGCCTGATGATAGGGATGGTCGGCTCTCACGTGACCGTCTGTCCGGAAGAAAGCCTCCGGTCGTCGCCGGCTGTTGATTTTGTCGCTTTGGGCGAGTTTGACGATACGGTTGTTGAAATTTCCGAGGGACGACCGCTTAATCAGGTAAAAGGGATCGCCTTCCGCTTCAACGGCGCTGTTCGCAGAACCGAGCCCAGACCGCCGATTAGCGACCTTGACCGTCTTGCTTTTGCGGCGGATGTATATTCAAGGGACCTGCGTGTGGAGGATTACTACATCGGTTATCTGAAGCACCCTTATGTATCTCTCTACGGAGGTCGAGGTTGCCGGGGCCGATGCACTTATTGTCTCTGGCCCCAGACCATAGGGGGCGGCAGGTACCGGGTCAGGAGCCCGGGAAATATCCTGGAAGAGATGAAACTCGCCAAAACACTCTTTCCTCAGGTGAAGGAGTTTTTTTTCGATGACGATACTTTCACCGATCATCCGCAACTGGAGGAGATCGCCCGCGGAATGGGTTCCCTCGGCATCACATGGTCGTGCAATGCCAGGGCCGACGTGCCGAAGCGGACGCTTGAGGTGCTTAAAGATAATGGGTTGAGGCTGCTCGTGGTGGGATTCGAGTCGGGCAATCAGAACGTACTGAACAACATCAGGAAAGGAGTACGCCTTGAAGGGGCACGGAAATTTACGCGGGCCGCTTCTGAAGTCGGTGTACTCATCCACGGTACATTCATACTCGGTCTGCCGGGAGAGACGCGGGAGACCATGGAAGAGACGATTCGGTTTGCCCGGGATATCGATCCCTACAGCATCCAGGTTTCTCTCGCCGCTCCTTATCCGGGAACCGTGCTGTATGAAGAGGCGAAGCGCCAGGGATGGCTCAAAGGGGGAGCTCTCGTGCGGGAAGGGATTCAGAACTCCGTGCTCTCATATCCTTGGTTATCAAAAGACGAGATATTTGCGGCCGTCGAAATTTTCTACCGCCGCTTCTATTTGAGACCTGCCCCCATCCTCAGAATTCTTAAAGAGATGCTGGTTGACAGGGAGGAATTCTGCAGGCGGATCAGGGAGGGGAGAGAGTTCTTTTCATTCATGGCAAAGCGTAAGGGAGCGACGGCATGACCATGGAAAGGGGCGCCCGCAGTAGGAAAAAATATGTCGTCATTGGTGCTGATGATTTCGGCAGTTCTCCTTCAGTCAATAATGCAGTGGCCGCCGCGAAAGACCATGGTTGTCTGACCGCCGCAAGTGTCATGGCTGGAGGTGCGGCTTTCCATGGGGCGGTCGATGTGGCCGCACGGCATCCCGGCCTTTCGGTGGGTCTCCACGTCGTGCTTTCCCAGGGGCGCCCGGTTCTTTCTCCCGTCCGAATTCCCGACCTGGTCGATAAAGAGGGCCGCTTCGACCCAAGCCCGTTTCGGGCGGGCGTAATGTATTGGAGCCGGAAAGAAAGGATCGGGGAACAAATCGAGGCTGAAGTGAGGGCACAGTTTGATAAGGTTGAAGATGCGGGTATCCATCCTTCCCATGTGGATTGCCACCATCATCTCCACATCCATCCCCTTCTTTTTACGATTATCTCCCGGGAAGCAGCTCGCCGCAGGATAGCCTGGATACGAATCCCACGGGAGCCCTGGCCTTTTCTGCTTCGCCTCCATGGGCCCACTCTGGACGCAAAGGCTTTCCTTTTACGTCTGGTTTTCGAGCTCCTCAACCGCAGGAATATGAAGGCAGCCTATGGCCTTGGCCTTCATGTGGCGAATACCGTGTACGGGACTTCCGGGACGGGTAGAATAGACGAAAGATACCTCCTGGCTGTTCTACCTTATATAAAAAATGGGATCCATGAGATTTACCTCCATCCCGATTCAGGTACGGCGGCAGGCCAAAGAGAAAAGGAAGCGGTCATTTCGAAACGGGTAGGGGACTCTATTACCGCATTAGGGATACAACCGGTAGGTTTTAAAGACCTTGAATTTCCGGCGCCCCATACCGGTGTGGCAGCCGACTCATTCGCTTATGGCCATTGACACTCTTCGACTGGAGCCGAATCTGTTCGAACAGGGGATGAAGCACGAGTACGGCCGCGATCTCGCCGAACGTGTTCAGGACGCCATCAGGGCGAGCCATAATTTTTTCGTTCACAATCAGCACCCGGACGGATTTTGGTGTTTTCAACTGGAGTCAAATGTGACCATCACCGCGGAGTATCTCATGCTCCTCGCTTTTGCGGGCGTGGAAGTCGACGAGAAGCAGGCAAAAATGGCTCGTCATATACTAAAACATCAAAGGTCCGACGGAACATGGGCCATATATACCGGCGGCAAAGGAGATCTCAGCACGACCGTGGAAGCCTACTTTGCCCTTAAGCTGGCCGGGTACGGCGCAGAAGATTATCGTCTCCAACAAGCCGGAAGGTTCATTCTCGCGAATGGCGGCCTGTCGGAAACAAGGGTATTCACCAAAATATTTCTCGCCCTTTTCGGCCAATACGATTGGAGGGCAATCCCTTCCGTTCCCGTGGAAATTATGCTTTTCCTTCCCTGGTTTCCCTTCAGTATCTATCGATTCTCCAGCTGGGCGAGAGCCACCTTCGTGCCGCTCTCAATTGTGCTCGACAAGAGGCCTGTCAAAGTTATTCCGGAGAGCCGGGGAGTGAGGGAACTTTTCAGCCGGGACCATGCGGAGAGGTCGAAAAAGCCGCGTGAACGTCTGCTCTCGTGGAAGCGGTTTTTCATGCACCTCGATAAAATGATCAAAGCAACCGAAGATAGCCAGCTTAGATATTTCAGAAAAAAAGGCCTGGAAGAGGCCCTCCGGTGGATCCGGGAGCATCAGGAAGAGGCGGGTGATTGGGGAGGAATACAACCTGCCATGGTAAATTCGATTTTGGCCTTGCTTATCGAGGGTTCTCCTGTTTCCAGCCAGCCTGTACAAAAAGGATTCGAAGCCCTGGAACGGTTTGCAATCGAGAGAGAGGATGAACTCTTGCTCCAGTCATGTATCTCGCCCGTGTGGGACACGGCCCTGACGGCCCTTGCGCTTTCGTGCTCCGGACTGAGAGAGACCCATGTTTCAATGGTCTCCGCCTGTGACTGGCTGGCAGGCAAGCAGATACTGAAGAAGGGCGATTGGAGCGTAAAGAGACCTCACCTCGAGCCCGGCGGCTGGGCATTCGAATTTGTGAATACCTGGTATCCCGACATAGACGATACCGCCGTAGTGCTCATGCTCCTCAGCAGACACAGTCATCAGGGTTTTCTGCAGCCCCAGAATTTCAGAAAAGCGGTCGGATGGGTGCTGGGTATGCAGGGGCGAGACGGAGGATGGGGCGCCTTCGACGTGGATAACGATATGGATCTGCTGAACCAGATCCCTTTTGGCGACCTTGAAGCAATGATCGACCCCAGTACGCCCGATATTACGGGGAGAGTGCTTGAGATGCTCGGATGCATTCAATATCCTATAAATAGCAAAGCGGTAAAAGAAGCGTTCAAGTTCCTGAAGAAGACGCAGGAGAAAGACGGTCTCTGGTGGGGCAGGTGGGGCGTCAATTACGTGTACGGCACCTGGTCGGTACTCGTAGGGCTGCGCTCCATAGGTGAAGACATGACAAAGCCGTATGTGCGAAAAGCGGTCGCCGCGCTCAAGAGATACCAGAACCCCGACGGCGGATGGGGGGAGAGTTGCGAATCTTATACAAACCCACATATGAGAATTCGCGGGAGGAGCACGCCTTCCCAGACCGCGTGGGGCGCCATGGGTTTGATGGCCGCAGGAGAAGGTGCGTCAAGGGAAGCGATCAGGGCGATAAATTTTCTCCTCCGCGAACAGTCCTCGCACGGTACGTGGGAAGAGGAAGAATTTACCGCCACCGGCTTTCCCAAATATTTTATGATCAAATATCACAACTATCGGAACTGCTTCCCTTTAATGGCCCTTGGGAAATTTCTCCGCCAGACAGTCGATATAGACAAACAGGATGAACGGGAGATGGCATCATGACAAGGGTCCTGGTAACGGGCGCTTCCGGCTTCATCGGATTTCATGTAGCAAAAGCACTCAGCGAGAGGGGTTTCGAAGTTCTCGCCCTCGTAAGAAACGCATCGGACAGCGGTTTCATTTCAAGGTGCGGCGCAAAGCCGGTGGCCGGCGACGTCCGGGACTATGAATCAGTGCTGAAGGCAATGAGAGGCTGCGACCGGGTGTTCCATGTGGCTGCCGATTACCGGCTATGGGTGCCGGACCCTGAGAGGATGTATGAAATAAATGTCGGGGGGACGGCAAATGTGATGAAGGCGGCCCTGGAGAGGAGCGTTACAAGGGTCGTGTATACGAGCACGGTCGGAATACTTCGTGTTACTCCGGACGGTAAACCGGGGAATGAGGAAAACAGGGCAAGATTCCAGGACCTCTCGGGACATTATAAGATATCTAAGTTTCTGGCGGAAAAGGAAGTCCGCAGGTGTATCGGCGTCGGTCTGCCCGCGGTAATCGTCAATCCCACATTCCCTATAGGCGCTATGGACAGAAAACCTACGCCCACGGGTAAGACGATAGTCGATTTTCTTAATGGCAAGATGCCGGCCTACGTGAATACAGGGCTTAATCTCGTTGATGTGGGGGACGTGGCGGAGGGGCATGTATTGGCAGCAGAATCCGGGGTCGTGGGTGAGAGCTATATATTGGGGAATGAGAACCTGACCCTTAAGCAGTTTCTCCACCTACTGGCCCGTCTGACCGGAATGAAGCCGCCCCGGTGGAGACTTCCTTACGGGCCCGTGCTTTGTTTAGCCTATGCGGACCGGGCATACTCAAAAGTTTGTGGAGGAAAGGAGCCTCGGATCCCGGTGGACGGCGTACGCATGGCCCGCCATTACATGTTCTTCGACACCTCAAAGGCGGTACTAAAACTGGGGATGGCGCAGAATTCCATCGAATCGGCGGCATGGAAGGCAATATCCTGGTACAGGGAGAAAGGTTATGTGCCTCGTCTGTCCGGAGAATGTCATGAATGAGCAAGAGACCTATACCCGCACAGGGACCGGAGATAGAAAGCTCGGAGACGAATGGTTCGACTGGGACGGGGGAACGGACCACGGAGAGAAGGGAGTCGACGAGAGGATAAGTACCTTCCTCATCCTCGCCGCATCCTCCCTCTTCATCCTGATTTTCTTCCTTGCCCTGGGATGGTATCTCGCCAAACCCCGCCTCGATCAGGCGAGCCCCCTTCTTGCATACCTTATTGGGTCGTGCCTTATTATGCTTATTGCCGCCTCCCTTCTTTTCGCCGTCATCGAGGCCGTGCTCCTGCTGAGGTTCAAACGGTCCTTTATCCCCTATAAAATAGACGAAAAGCTCCTCCTTGCCCTTCTGCCGAAAAGCATTTGGCTCGGGAGAAGGCTGGGCATCCACAGGGACAGGATAGGCAACTCCTTTATCAAGGCCCATAACCTGCTCGTAAAAAGCCATGCCCGTGAAGTGAAGACCGACCCCCTCCTCATCCTCCTGCCCAGGTGCCTGAAAAAAGAGGCCCGCCGGCAGGTGGCAGAGAGGGTCAACGGAAAGGCCGCCCAGATCGTGACTGTGGCAGGGGGAGAAGAGGCGAGGAAGGCGATCAGGCAATACAGGCCCTCCCTTATCCTTGCCGTTGCCTGCGAGAGAGATCTATTGAGCGGAATCAAAGACGTGGCGGAGAAGATACACGTCCTCGCCATCCCCAACGAGAGGCCTGAAGGGCCTTGCAAGAATACCCATCTACGGCTGGATACCCTCGACGACGCCCTCCGGTTCATCGACGGAAGAGAAGCCCCGGGTATGACGCGTTGATCGGGCGGCGCATGCGTTTCTCACCGGGCCTTTCAGCTGCCCTTGCCTTATTCTTTATTAAAAACAGACTCAGGGGCTGCATGAGGTCGCCCGTAGTGCTGATGCTCGAGCCGACGCATCGTTGCAACCTCTCGTGCGCAGGGTGCGACAGGATAAGACTCGATTCAAAAGCGCGGCTGCCCGACCTCACTCTTATGGAATGCTTGGAGGCGGCAATCGAATCCAAGGCGCCGGTTGTCACCATAACCGGCGGAGAACCGCTCCTTTACCGGGACCTGAAGGAGTTGGTTTCCGGGTTACTCGATCTTAAACGGTATATCTATCTCTGCACGAACGGACTCATCGCAGGCTCTTTTGTGGACGACTATCTTCCCCACCCGAGACTGACGCTGAGCTTTCATGTTGACGGCATGGAGGAAACCCATGACCGCCTCACCGGAAGGCCGGGGTCTTTCAAGAAGGTGATAGAGGGTATCAAAGGCGCGACGAAACATGGATTCCGTGTATGGACAAATACATCCCTGTACAAATGGACCGATGAAGCGGAATTGGTCGAGCTCTTCTCTCTCCTCAAAAAGCTGGGAGTGGAGGGGCTCCTTGTCTCCCCCGCGTTTGGTTATGCAAGTGTTTTGGATGATATCTTCTTAAGAAAGGAAGAGGTGGCATTGAAATTCGGTCGCCTGCGCCGCAGGCTCCGCGGGTTTCCTCTGACAGGCACGCCCATTTACTTTGATTTTCTTGAAGGGAAGGGAAATATGGCGTGCGTGCCGTGGGGAAGTCCGACCCGTAATCCCCTCGGTTGGAAATCGCCCTGTTACCTTATTACCGACAGGTATTATGGCTCTTTTTCCGAGCTGATGGAAAAGACCCCGTGGGAAGCATACGGTCCCGGCCGGGATGGGCGGTGCAGGGATTGCATGGTTCATAGCGGGTTTGAGCCTGCCGCGATGGAAAAATGTTTTTCCAATCCGGGAGAAATGGCCAAAATGATGTGGTGGAACATGAGCGGTGGTCGGTGAGGAAAATTCCGGACCAGGACTGATCTTTTATGGAGCTCTTTTCCCTTCTTTTTTCCACAATAGTGTTGAGGCCTCTCGGCCGGTATCCGTATCGTGCTTCTGCCGATCGCCCTATTGATGCGTTATATGAGGACGAGGCTGCGCGGAATAGACCCCGGACCGGCCGTGAAAGCTCATCTTGATGACTTTCCCGGTGCGGTGGTGCCGTCAGAAAAATTGTACGGAAGGGATGTCGGCTACAGTATCTGAAGAAGGGAGTTCACTGCCATATCCAGCCTACGAGACGCCATTCTTGAATTGCGGCGCAGTTCCATCGCATGGCTCAAGAGGCGCGGACGAGTGAGAAAAAACCGCAGCGCCCGTGCAATCCGATAGGTTCCTTTATTGTCGCACACCTTCCATGGGTCGAAGGCGAGATCGGTACCGGCCCCATCGCTTACCGCCCTCAGCGCGTAAAAAGGCAGGTTCTCCTGAGAGCAAAGCCAGGCCGTGGCAAATGTCTCCATGTCACATACGGGCAGGCTCATTGAAGGGGTGACAAACTTTGCAATTTCCCCCTTCTTCATCCAATACCGCATGGTAAGTATAGTTCCTGCCCTGAGGGGAAGACTAAGGGAGAGCTTTTCCAGGAGGCCTCGATCCTCACGAAGCGTAAGGGTTTTAATTGTTTGTCCGTCGATGAGGCAGACATCGGTACCCCAAATCAAATCTCCAACGGACGCCTCGGGCGACAAGGCGCCACAGTATCCGAGAGACAGCACCGCATCGGGCCTTTCCAGCCGGACCAGATGACGGCACACTCGTGCTGAATTCTCTACTCCCAACCCCGTATCGGCGGCTATAAGATTGTGCGAGGGGTGGAGGATGCGAAATGCCGTGAAGGGAAAGCCGTCGATCCGTTCCCTCCGGCCTGCCGAGCGCAGTACCTCCCGCACCTCCCGGGGAAACGCAAAAAGCAGAAGGAGCCTCATTCTTTATTGTAGCCTGTCCCGTCACCGCTTACCACACTTTTTCGACTATGACCGTCCTCGACCTATTCTTCCTTATCGTCCTTCTCCTGGGTTGCTCCTATACCCTTTTTTCCATTGCCTGCGTGCAAGAGTTTTTTAGGGATCAGGATCTGCCTTCGCCCAAGGGTAGCCTGCCCTCCATATCCGTGCTTAAGGCAATAAAAGGCCTCGACTCTTCGTGTTCCGAAAATCTCTCAAGTTTCTGTGCTCAGGATTACCCGAGTTACGAGGTACTTTTCGGTTTTAAGGAGCGGGACGACCCCGCTGTGGCGTGCGCGGAGGCTATCGCGGCTTCGGCTTCCTGCAACGCCCGGGTCGTAATAGACGGGGGAGGCACGGGCGTAAATCAGAAGGTCGCGAATCTCGAAACCCTGGCCTGCCGATCACGTTATCAAATGCTTGCATTAAGTGACAGCGACATGTATGTGGACCACGGTTATTTGCGGCGGATAGTCGGGGAATACCAGGGTAGCGACAAAACGGGGATCGTCACTTCCCTTTACAAAATATCATGCCCTTTATCCGTGGGAAGTGCCTTAGAATCGTTGAGCATTGCCCTTGACTTCATCCCCTCCGTCCTCGTGGCGAGGCGTCTTGAAGGTGTCACTTTCGGTCTGGGCGCCTCCATACTCATATCGAAAGAGGCGCTCCGGGAGATAGGAGGCTTCGGCGATATAGCCGGTTATCTTGCAGACGACTACCAGTTGGGTTACAGGCTATGGAAGAAAGGTTATACGAATATTCTCAGCCGGGGTGTGATCGAGAACCGGGTAGGACCGATGAGTGTCGTGAACCACCTGAGCCACCAGTTGAGATGGGCAAGGACGTACCGTGCGTCACGGCCGTTAGGATTCTTCGGGTATGGCATCACCCACGTCTTTTTCTTCTCCTTGCTATTTCTATTGGTAAAGCCCGGCACAGCCCCAGCCATAGTCCTCCTGTTCGTCCTGACCCTGAGATATATACTCGCCTGTCTCCTCTATCGGAAAGTAATCAGGAGAAAGAGATGGCTGCTGTGCCTTTTCCTCCTTCCCTTTAAAGAAATATCTGCTTTTCTGGTCTGGCTGTGGAGTTTCGCCGGCTCCCGGGTTCGATGGAGAGGAACGGACTACCGGATATCGAGGGACGGCCGGCTGACAAAATTATAATGAAGGACGGCTGTCGGCTCACCCCCGAATCGGCCTTTAGCTGCCCGCGACGCCCCTGTGGCCGGCGGGACGTGAGACGAAGAATCGGATCGCCCAAAGGACAAGAGCCAAAAGATATGCGCCGATTGCACTGGCTACGAAAAACCAGTCAAGGCGGTGGAACAGGGCTAAAGCAGTCATGACATAAGCAAAATCCCTGTTATTGAATAGGCTTTCGAGGAGGACTGCAGAAGGGGATGGCTGCAAACCCGTCCTGTTCTCGGAAAGTATGCGGTTGAGTATGAGCGCACAAATGCCGAGACCTCCGAGAAGGAACCATAGGAGGCGCAGAAAAAGCCCATTGCCCGTTTCCTGATACAGGCCGAATGCAATCCCCACAAACACCGCGACATGCACAATATTGTCGCAAATTATATCGAAATAATGGCCGAAATTACTCTCCTGCAGTTTGAGACGGGCGACTTCGCCGTCGACCAGATCAATGATCGTGGAAAAAAGAAAGAGCAAAGACCCTGTTATTTGGGATAGATAACCCCCAATTGTGAGAACGAAGGCCCCTGCAAGTCCTATTAGAGTACAGAACAGGGTCACCATGTTTGCCGTTATACCTGTTCTTGCAATCCACGGACTGATGAGCCGGGAGATATGGCGGCTTGCATGACGGTAGAGAAGGCTGTCCCTTTCCCATGTTGCCTCGCCGGCTGCGACACTAAGGGCGGCCTCCGCTTCTCGTATATTTGCCCGGTCAGGATCGAGAAGAAGAGGTAATCTACGGTCGGTTTCGACATGAATGGCATCGGCCGCAAGTCCTGCGCAGACTTCATGCCAACCCTGCGACACAGACATCAGGGAATAGAGGCGGGATGCCTTTACGAAAAAGGCCGCTTCCTTTACTGAGCCACCTTTTCTTAAGAGAACGCTCTCGCGCTCCCGGCCGGCCTGTAAGAGCCGGTTCAGAGACCATCGATCGACGACAAGGCCGGCGTTAAGGAGCAGCACATACTCGTCTTCATGAAAGGGGAGCTTCCCGAGTATGGATTGCCACGATTCACCGTGTATATAGGCCAATCCCTCGATTCCGGTGAATTCCGAAAGGACGGGCAAAAGATCAGAGCCGTGTTCTGCTACAAATATTTTGTCGAATCCAATCAGGCGTGCGAGGAGAATAAGTCTTTTTGCCGCCCCTATCCCATATACCTTCTGCAGACCTCTTCCGTCTTCCGCCCATATCAATGCTGTTTTTTCCATAGCCGCCTCCATTCTCTAAGTGCCATTTCCCTGTGCCGCCTTCTGCTGAAGACGCATCTTCCTCAGGAGCCCGTTTAGGGAGTCCTGCCTGATGATGCGGGAAAAGGACTTGCGGTAGTTTTCTATTATGCTCACGCCCTCGATCGTCACATCGGTTATGGTCCACCGATCTCCGGAAATAATGAGGAAGTAATCCACCGGAATGCGATCCTCCTGCCGGTGCATTATGGTCTTCACCAACCTTTTGCCCTGAGAGTGTCGCTCCTCCCCGTACTCTATTTTCTCCTTCTTCAGGAAATCGAGGACCAGGCGCAAATAAGATTCGACAAAAAGGTCCTGGAAGACCGACTTGAATTCGGTCTGTTGGCTCTTCGTCATCCCGTTCCATTGTTGCGGCCCAAGGGCATCTTTCGCCATCGTATTGAAATCAAAGCTCCTGAGGATAATCTTCCGGACGAGATCTTTTCTCATATTTTTTGACTCCGGATTTTGAAGTCGCGGATCGTTTTGAATCGCAATAATCTCTGTTAACATGGCCTGAACAAAATCGGTGGCCTTCCGTGCTTCTGCGGCTGCGTGACAGGTATACGCATACAGGGCAAGTACTATTACGATGAGGATTATGGCCGGTCGTTTCATAACTCCTCCCGGTGGTCTGGATTTAAATCTCTATCCTTGATAATTTTGCTGTCGCCCTTTGGACGAGGGGGCATAAAAGAGAGTAAGGCGGGAAGAAAAAGAATCGCCACGGCCAGCACAACTACACTTCCCACGGTGGTGAGAAGGCCGAGGCTATAGATCCCCTGATGGCGTGAAATCATAAGGCTTCCGAAACCGACGGTGGTCGATAAGCCGGCCAGAATTATACCCATCCCCGTGCTGAAGGGGAGGGGAGCCTGCTCTTGCCCGCTTTTTTTCTGCTGCCATCTGCCGATGATAATAACTCCGTATTCTACTCCGGCCCCTATCACAAGGGGCAGAAATATAGTATTTGCGAGATTTAGATCGACCCCAAAAATATGCATGAGACCGAAGGTGAGGAGGGCGCCGAGCACGAGAGGCGAGATAGCGGCGAGGGCGAAAATCGTACTCCTTAATGTAAGGGCAAGAAACAAGAAGATAAGGACGAGGGCGTAGATAGCCGACTTTATCGATGCATCACGGAATTCCCTGGTAAACACATAAAGGGTTACGGGATCTCCTGTCGCATCCGGATCTATTATTCTTAGATCCCGCACAAATGTTCCGAGAAACCGCGGATCCCAGATATCGGATGAGGGGAAGACCCGCATGAGAAAAATATCGTCAGGTCCGACGAAACGTTTGAGCACGGGCCCCGGCAGATCCGAAACTTCCATGGGACGAGCATGTGTGTTTTCGCGAATAAGAGAAAGCTTTTCGTTCATATCATTCAAGAGTTTTAATTCAAATTTCTTGAGGCGGTGTATCACAAGCCTGGTTTCGATAGTCTTAAGATCGTGCGTGATCCCGTCAATCAGGGAGCGGACCTCTTTCATCTGTGCCTCAAGGCGGCCGGTCAAATCCCCTTCTCTGCCAAGACCTTCATCCATTATAAATCTGATGCGGGAAAGGCCCTTATTCAGCCCCTCCGCGTCGATTGGACCTTCACTCGCGGTGAGATTGGGGATGCCCGAGAGAATCGGTTTCATCCTGCGCACGAGAGGAATTGTCCTTACCTGATCGGGGGGGAGGAAATCCCGTACACTCCTCACATTCGAAACCGTATCAAGTTTCTTCAGGGTCTCCGTCTTCCGGGCTACCTCGGTGAGCGAATGAGCAAAAAGGACCCCATATATACTGGGATATTTCGAGTCTTTGATAAGCTTCGTTTCCCAAATTACGGATTCAGCGGTTTTTGACTGGAGGTGGAGCATATTGAGGTCGAATTTAATCTTCCCGGCCCCCCACGCGGAAAAGCCTGCGCCGGCGACGGTGAGGGCCAGAATCACAAAGGCCTTCTTTTTTGTGGTCCGCAGCATGGGTCTTGCCTCAGCCGGGGTGGGGAAACGAGGCGCGCCGCGAGCCGGAGGTTTATCAAAAAGCATGATGAGTGCCGGGAGAAGGCACAGGGTGGTCACTGATGATACAAAGAGCCCGATGGCGCAAATGACGCCCAGTTCTGCAAGTCCTTTGAACCCGGTGATCGTAAGAGGCAGAAAGGCAAGGGAGGTGCTCAGGGAAGCGAGCAGTATGGTGGGCCCCATACTCTCCATAGTTACAGCGAGAGCCTCTCCCGTGGTCCGTCCCGGTTGCAAGCGCTCCTCGTTATACCTGGAAAACCAGTGGATATCATAGTCCATGCCGAGGCCGAGGACCATGGGGGCGAAGGTAATGGACAAAAGGTTAAGATGGCCGATAAAGAGAGTGGTAAGGCCGAAAGTCAGTGAAAGGCCTACGGCCTGGGTAGTCAACTGAAGCATGGGGCGCCGGACCGTCCTCCAGAACAGAAGAAGCAGCACGGCGAGTCCTGCCAATGAGACGAGAGTTGCAACGCCTATATCTTTGGAGGCGAGATATTTTTCATCCTCATCAAGCGCTTTTTGGCCGGTAACGCCCGCTTCCACGTCCGGGAACAGTTCTTTCATCGACCGTAGATTGCGGCGAAGCGAGACCAGTGCTTCCTCCTGACTGGGACCCCCCGTTTTTTTCAAATTGGGCGCGACCAAAATAAGTACATATTTCTTGCCTTCCGTCCAGAAATAGCCTTCTTCCGCCTGATTCCCCGTGCCTTCTTTAAAAAAGGAGCGCCAGGGGGAATTGAAGGTTGAAGACCCCTCCAGATTCTTCTTCATCTCTCTCATTATGGCCGCCACGAAATCGAGGTTCAGTGCGCCGGTTTTCCCCTCTGCCGATGAGGAGTCGAGAAAGCCCGTGAACAGGTGCTCCACCATGGTTGATCTCATTTCCCGGGAGATTTCGTCAAAGATGGTCACCAGACCAGGTGATCGAGAAAGTTTCTTGAGAAACGGCTCGTGTGCAGCGAGATTGTCGTGCAGTTCATTGATCTCACGTGGTGTCAGGTAGAGAAGAGCCCAGGGCCGGAAGAGGCGGGGGTCCACCCTGGAAAAGACTTCGGCGAAATGTTCCGTGTCTCTTTGAAGGCAGGAAGTAAGGGTATTGACAAACTCCAGGGATCGATGGACGTTCTTGTTTTCAACGGCGACGATAAAACCGTCAGGTTCTGAAAACAGTTCGGCAAAGTCCAATAACTGCATCAACCTGTTGTCCGTGGATATCAGGGCACGCTGGCTGGTCTTGAACTCGAGGCGGACGGCGGTATATACGATGGCGAGGCCCGCAAGGATGAGGGCGCATGCGAGAGTGAGGACGGGACGGGAGGTCTGAAATCGTAAAATAATCCGCCCCATATTTTCAAAACGGTATTTTAAGTTGTTCACCAACTTTGTTCCCCCATCGCATACTCGAGCCTGGCGAGGGATATGTTGTAATTAAACAAAGCTTCGAGGTATTTGCCCCGGTTCTGACCATACCGCTCGATGCTCCTCAACAGGTCGTCCGCAGCACCCACTCCCATATCGAAACCGCTAAGGGCTGCGATCACCCATTTACGTGAAGACGATACGCCCCGGCCATAGGCATCGAGGGCCACCCGCCACTCCTTCACCTCATGGTACCTTTGAGCCACTTCGATGGGGATTCCCATTTTAGCGGTAGCCTTGGTGTGCAGCAACTTCTCGTAACCCGCTTTCTCCTTTTCTACCCGGGCCTTTAATATTCCGAAATCGAAATGCCATTTCATGCCGCCCACGATCCCCCCGACCGCATGATTGAACTGATCGGGTATATAGGGATTGTGAAATGTCTCGCGACCGGGCGCGCCCGCGAGCGAACCCGCGAGGGCAGCGAAAAATGAAGGATACCTATCGCTTATAGCGCCTTCGACGCTGAATTTCTGTGCCTCGATGGCGTGTTCCAATTGCTTGAATTCAGGACGCTCCGAAAGGGCCTTCCCGATGTAATCTTCGAGTCCCCGAAGCTCTTGACTGCGTACGGTCAGCATTTCATCTGCAGGGTCAAAATCGTCTTCAGCTCTAAAGCCGATCATTGATTTAAGCGCAAAATAGGCAGTTTTCATTCCCTCTTCCGCCGCAGCAAGAGAGCGCACAGTGTCGGCACTATAGGCGTCGATCCTGTACAGGTCGCTCTCCGTCACGTTTTCGGATCCTGATTTGAACAGACGATCCATGCGGCGTCGGGCCTCCTCAAAATATTGTAGACCATCCCGCGCGGCAGCGGTCCCCGCCTTTGCCAGAACCAGGCCATAGTAGAGCTGTTTGATTCGTAAGGCAATTTCATTCTTCCGATGGGGCAGCTTCGACTCTCTTGCGGCCACACCTCGGGCGGCAGCTTCGCGCCGGTTAGAGATTTTACCGAAGGTGTAAAGCGGTTGCGTCAGGGTCATCTCCATGCGTCCGAAGACTCCAACGCTCAGGTCTGGCGAAGGGTCGACAATACGCGTGCCTGCCACCATAGGCCGCCTGGTGTTGTTGATCGGACCCGCGAGGGCGAGGGTATCAAACTGTGGATAATAGGCGGCGTCCGCCTGGGCGAGGTCGCTCTTCGCACCTTCAATCTCACTCAACGTTTCCTTAACCTCGGGACTATACCGAATTGCAAGCTCGATGAGCTGCGACAGATTGAGAACCCGTTTTTCTCCTCCCTGCGCGCTATCTGCACAGGCAAGGGTCAAAACCGCAATGAGGGCGAATGAAACATATCTCAGACCTCGGAAAGAAGTCTTCATATATGCCTCCCGGAATTGTGTGCGGCCTTCCCTTTGTAAACCTTCCAGGCAGAGTGGGTGGAGCAAAAACTCATCGGATTCTCTCCTTACCCTCAGCATCAGGTCTGGGAACAGGGAAATGGGGCGTGGATACGACCAGGCCGTACAGTGCGAGACCTATTCCCGCCCAAAAAACCTGTTGGAGGCGGCGAGTAAGTGCATAAGTCAGTCCTACGGCCGAGGGAAAACCAATAATCTTAAAAGCCAGTACCCTTGTTGCCTCCTGGATGCCTATGTCGGTCGGAATGGCAAAGGATACGAGATCAAACCACTTACCGAGCACGGCGAGGGCGCCGGATATCTGTAAGGAAGCGAGGTCCCGGGTTAATATAAGAAAATAGAAGAGGGGTATTATTCCCCAGGTTACTCCCATAAGGTGCCAGAAGACGGAAAGCGCAAGGTCTCTTGAACGGGTGCGATGAAACCGGCGAAGCTCGTAATCCACCTCTGTCATCGAATCGGATACTCTTCGAAGGGCCGCTCCGCCCAGACGGTGATGCACGGCCCACCTTACCAGCGCGCCGAGTTTCCCATATCGCTGTACTACCAGAAATCCCACGATCCCTGCGCCCAAAACACCCGTAGCCGAGATAAGGGAGTAGTGGAGGGCCGCCGGCATCTCAACCTGGTTTAAAAAGATTATGTAACCGCAATTAATAAAAATCAGTTGCGCCAGTGCCGATGTAAGCTTGTCGAGGAGTACGGCAGAAGCTGCTAATGGACCTTCGCGTCCGGCAGCAAGGAGGAGTCCCTTGGCCACCTCTCCTCCGAGTCCTGCCGTGGGTGTGAGGTAATTAATGGAAGAGCCTGCCATCATGAGGCAAAGGACTCTGCCGAAGGGGATCAGCTTATGAGAATCGGAAAGGCAATGTCTCCAGCCCTGGGTATTGAAAAGATTGGAGGCGCCCTCAAGAAGGACGAGGGGCACCAATTTCCAGCCCAGGAGAGTGAATTCGTGCCAGAGGGCCTGAGGTCCCACACTGTACACGAGGAGCGCCAGAAGGGGTACTCCTGCCGCCAGAATGATCAGATTAAAAACCTTCACGTCGCGCGTACCTCCGGGACCGCCCCTTCTGCCCGAATACCCCGGCTCTGTGAGCGAGGGCACCTTCCCGTGACCTGTTCTCACCGTAGGGTAGCGATTACAGGCCGGTCCGTGAGACCATTTTCAAAAATATGAAATTACCTGTAAATGAAGATTCCGTCCTTATTTCTTTGCGGCCTCCGTGATTCCGTCAAGAAGAATCCGGGCGCCGGGAGTCGGCGATGCTGTCCCCCGGATCAATATATCCACGGGACCTAATTTTTTTCCCCCGTAGTAAGCTTCATTCAATCCGGCACGTACTGCAACCACCGCCCCATCAAGAGAAATCCCTCCGAAAAGTCCCTTTGAGCGGGAAAAACTGATTATATCGGCGCTGAGATTAGCAGTTGAAGCCGCTGCACCGATTCCGACCGGTCCGGCAGCTACGCCTACGTCGCCCCCGAGTTTTACCGAATTGTTCAAAAGGGCAGTAACTCCCCTTTCGGACATGGCAAGAAAAATCACTTCCGATGATTGGCCTCCCGCCTGAAGGCCAAAACTTACTTCGCCTATGGTATAAAACGCGGGGCCGGCCCATTTTCCTGCCCCGCCGTCCCTTGCCACAAAAAGACCGCTGCCTCCGGCGGCTCCGACAATAAAGGCGCCCTTGAGGACCTGGGGCGCTATGAAGATGCCTCTCGCATCTTTCATGAGGCGCCGAAAGCCCTCCATCTCCGGTGCCTTCGAAAAATTATCGAAGGTCATCACCGCCTTCTCTACTATCTGCCTGCTTTCAGCGGCGTCATCCGCGAGTGCGGGAAGGGTCATGATGCCGGCAATAAGGCATATAACCATACATAAAATAGTACTGTTCGGCGAGTGACGGCGTGTTCTGTTCATTCTTCAACTCCTCCCTATGCGATTTTCATGATGCCTAGTTCGATTCCGGTCCGGATTATACCCGAGACCCGACCTACAGAAGCCGGAGCCCTATCTGAATATTATTCTTGTGTGACCGATTTTCAACAAAGAGTGTCGAATATTGGAATGCCCCTTTATTTTGGCGGGGTCCATCCGAGAAATGGTAGAAAATCCTCGATATCTCCTGGCGGTCCCATTATTCGTCGCCGCTTTCTTATAATACCCGCGGGCATGAGATCGCATTTCCGGCCCCACACTGCTTTTTTGTCACGCGGTCTGCCTGGCCCCCGTTACCCGCGAGATGCACCCCAACATCTCCGAAAAATCAACAGGCTTTGGTATAAAACCGTCGATGCCTATACCATCTAATTTGTCTTCCAACTCTTCAGGGGCAGACCCGGTCATAAGAAAAAAAGGAACCGAACACCCCAGCGCCCTCATTATCTTCAGAAGCTCCAGGCCGTCCATGTCAGGCATGTGGTAATCTGATATCACGCAATCTATTCCTCCACGGGAGACTGTTTCCAGCGCCTTGGAGCCGCTATCCACCGTAATTACATGGTAGCCGCTGAAATCGAGGAATTCCTTCAGAACCGCTAAGATCGGCTCGCTGTCGTCCACCAGTAGAACATTCAGGCAATCTACCAATTGTCCCCCCGACAGCGTCTCTTGTTGTTCGCAGATAAACTCACGATTATCGATCATTATTACCTCTCCGGCACACATTAGTCATATTGCCTCTCTTCCATAGGCCAATCCATTCCGGTCACACTTCTTCCCGGTGATCAAACCCGGCCTGCGAAGTTTCGTTCTTCAGCGACCCGTCAGCCGGTCGGGAGCGGGTAACCCGTCACTCCCCTCATACCAATCTAATTACCGTCATCCGAATTCTCTGTCACCGTCTTGGGCTATTGGGCGTCGCAGAATCGCGTACACACTGTCGCGGTCAGACGGTAGGTCCTTTATTTCGCCCGAATAGCAACTCCAATCTCGGTGAATAGTGCGTGTCATGTAAATGGTCACTTCCGTGGATTTGAAGATTCTACAAAACTATCCTGCCTTCCGGGACAGACGTCCCTGCCTGCCTTGCTTACGTTTATGCAAACAGTTCTTTGGCCGTGGATCCCTTGTCAGGATTATGGGCAGCAGCACCTTAGATTACAAAGCCTCGGGCCGGGTGAAGGCCTCGCGCACCAAGGAATGAACAGACGGTGCAGGGGCGGTAGCCTGTCCGGCCCAAGGACATAAATGGAACATTATTCCTGACCTTTGACGGTAATGAACAAAATAGAAGGGGGTGGCATGATGAATGGCGGTGAAGTGATGAAAGGTGTTGAGGCAGTTCCGACACGAAGATTGCACAAGAGGAAATTGACGGCCATCACGGGAGGCTTGGGTATGGAGACCTATGGCCATCCGGTTTATGAGGCGGTGTGGCCCGAGGCAGAACAGGCAACGGTGCATTCAGGAATACCTCCGGTTTTGCGCTTCCGGCGTCCCGGTGAGCTGCTTGCCGCCGGCGATCTCTTCCTTCTGACTCTAAGCGCAATTATCGCATGGAACGAATCACCCTTTCCCTTGTGGGTCTTCCTCGTCTCAACGCTCTGCACCTATTCTCCCTGGATGTTTGTGCTTCGCCTCTATGACCAGAGGCCCGACGAAAAAATCGCCGACAGCATCCGAAGGGTTGCCCTGGCCGCCCTCCTGGGTATGGCTTCCTCATGTCTTATAGTCTATTATTCAGGCTTTTACCTTCCTGTGTCGATTCTCGGCACCCAATCCCTGATAATCTGCTTTGCGATTTCGTGCTGGAGATTCATCTATGACAGGTACACCCGTTCCGAAGCAGCTAAATCATCAGTTCTGATTGCGGGAGCGGGAAGAAGGGGTATGGTCATCTACCATATGCTCAAGTCGCCCCACTCCCCCCTTAGGGTCGAGGGATTCCTTGATGATAACCTTCAGGCTGCCTCCCGTAGTGGATCACCGGCAGTCATGGGAACATGTCTTGATGTTGCCCGGGTCGCAGCTTCAACAGGGGCGAAGCAGGTGATCGTCGCCATGTCCCATGATCGCAGTCCGGAATCTCTCCGGACTTTCAAGAATGCCCGCTTCAACGGTCTTATCGTGAAGGAAGCCGCGGAGATATATGAAGAGATCACAGGCCGCATCCCGGTCAAATTCATAGACGACACCTGGTTTATATCCGCCCGCGGTTTTTCTCTTCTTTATAATCATGTCCTTCTGGGGATGAAAAGGCTTATCGACACCGTTTTTTCTGCTCTTCTGGGCCTTTGTCTCCTGCCGGTACTCTTCTTTATTGCCGCCTTCATAAAATGTGATTCACAAGGTCCCGTGTTTTACCGGCAAGCAAGGGTGGGGAAGGACGGCAAGGTATTCACTATCATAAAATTCCGCTCCATGCGGCAGGATGCCGAGGCAAACGGCGCCCGTTGGGCCGAAGAGGGCGACCCCAGAGTGACCAGGATAGGTCACTACCTGAGAAAGTTCCGTATAGATGAGCTCCCTCAACTCTGGAACATCCTTAAAGGGGAAATGAGCTTCATAGGCCCTCGCCCTGAACGTCCTGAATTTGTAAATGTGCTCGAGAAAGAAGTGCCCCATTACTCGGTGCGGCATACGGTCAAACCCGGCGTCACGGGCTGGGCCCAGGTTATCCTCAGGTACGGCGCATCGGTGGATGATGCCCTGGATAAGCTGGAAGCAGATCTTTACTACATCAAGAACATGTCGCCCCTTCTCGACCTGAAGATTCTGCTGAGAACGGTTGGAGTGGTCATACTTTCTCAAGGATCGAGATAGACATGGAACCGCAGGAGAAACGGGAACAACCGTTGATCCCATGAATATGGCCAATACCATCATCCTCACCGTCGACGTGGAAGATTGGTTTCAGGTGGAAAACCTGCGGCAGGCGTACCCTCTGAAGAGATGGGACTCCTGCGCCCAAAAAGTTCAAATGAATACGAGAATTCTTCTCGAGCTCTTTGATCATTACGATGTGCAGGCTACCTTTTTCGTCCTTGGCTGGACTGGAGAGCGACATCCTGACCTGGTGAGGGAGATTCACTCCCGGGGCCATGAGATTGCTTCCCATGGCTATGCCCACAGCCTTTGCCCATTCCTTTCGGAGACAGAGCTTAAAGAGGATTTTCACCGAAGCAAGGCGCTTCTCGAAGACATTACCGGCGCCCCGGTCAAGGGCTACAGGGCGCCCGCTTTCTCGATTAGCGATCGCGTCATGGACCTTTTGCAGGAGGAAGGGTATCGATATGACTCAAGCTGGAACCGTGCGGCCGTCAGTAGTCGGTATGGTCAATTGCAGTTGATACACAAGGACCCCGATAACGGCCATTATGTCTCGAATAGTGGATTGATGGAGCTTCCCATCAGTAATCTCCAATTCAAGAGTCTCACAATTCCGTGGGGAGGCGGTGGGTATTTCAGGTTTTGGCCCTCGTCCCTTTTTATGTGGGGCGTGAACCGGATTATCAAGAACCACGGTTTCTATCTCTTCTATTTTCATCCATGGGAGCTCGACTCCGTACAACCGCACGTGAGGCAGATCAGTCCTCTGAGCCGGTTCCGTCATTACCGTAACCTTGAGCTCACGTTCCATCGAATGAATCTATTTTTGTCCAGTTTTCAAGGTCTCCGCTTTACCGGCTGCAATGAATACCTTCAGGGTCCATCATGTCCTACGTCGGACGTTCGCGCGTGACGGACCTAGTGAGAACGGTAACCGAATGGCTCTTCAACGAAAATGCGTACATCGGGTGTGTGATAACAGCTACAAAGCAATTCATAGTTCCGTGACAGCCAAGGACCGTAATCCCGATTATTGTAAGAGGGTAGAGTGCTGCGACAGGAGACAGGTATCGGCATCCCATGGATGGTTCTGATGATTTAGTGAACCGGCTCGTGGGGGAGGGTCGGAAGGGGAAGCTGGTTGCCGTAACTACCGGCCCATGGAGCCTCGTCAAGCTCTCTATGACACAGGGGTAAGCGATAAGGTTGTCGGAAAGAAGGAGGTCGCGTGACTGCCATAAGAGAAGGTGCCGGATCTATAATCAATGTTGCGATCGTCGATGACCATCCGGTGGTGCTGAGGGGACTGCAGGAGATTATTTTGAGGAATTTCGCTCCCGTGAATATCGCCCTTGCCTCCACAGGACACGAGCTTCTGGAATTGGTCCGTAACAACCCTTTTGATTTGATTATCCTTGACCTTTCGCTTCCCGACATGGACGGGCTCGATGTGTTAGGGGAAGTAAAAAAAGGCAAACGAAAGACCCCTGTCCTTGTCGTCAGCATGTATCCCGAAGAAGAATACGGAATGCGCGTGCTAAGGAGCGGGGCGTGCGGCTATGTAACCAAGCGGGCTGTGGTGAATGAATTGGTTGAGGCGGCCCGGAAAATATTATCCGGCGGAAAATATGTGAGTCCGGCGCTGGCTGAGAAGATCCTCGTCGATTTCGAGTCGGACACTCAAAAGGCGCCCCACGAGCGGCTGTCCAACCGGGAATTTCAGGTAATGTGTATGCTCGGCAAGGGGAAAACCGTTAGAGAAATATCGGAGACGATTCACGTGAGCACGAACTCGGTGAGAACCTACAGGCTCAGGATTCTTGAAAAGACAGGCCTTAAAAGAACGAATGAGCTCATCCAGTATGCGACGGCCCATGGACTCGGTAACGGTGAGTCGAACTCTCTCTGTGACAAGTCTTAGAATCCCCCTTGATTACCTGTCATCAAAATGATGACGCGTGATTCGGTAATGTGTTTACGGAGCAATTCAATATTAGGGGACAGAAAGGATAGTCGGGAACAGTTACTTTTACCATAAGCACTTGAAGCTTCATGAAAGCGAAACATGACTACAACGATGTTATTCAGATGCAGAGCAAATCAAAGCCATCATGGCCAGTGGCGGTAGCCTATCTTTTGGATCCCAGTTAAACAATTCACCCGGAAGATTCCGCAAATAAACATTTATGAGGAGGTAGTAAAAATGAGATTGGGGAAGCTGAAAGGGATAAGTGTCTTGGCGATCATAATTGGCCTGGCGGCATGCGCGCCAAATGCGGTTATTGATCCGGCTCCTTTTGCAAGTTTGAACCAGCATGCACTGGCATATCCGCTAAAGGAGTATGTAATTGTGCCTGGTGACGTCATAGATGTCAAATTTGCATTCCACCCTGAATACAACGAGCTCAACCTGCCGGTAAGGCCCGATGGCCGTGTTTCATTGCAATTCGCACCTGATGTAAATGCGGCCGGTTTGACTCCCCTGCAATTAAGAGAGAGGATTATGAGAGTGATCGCTTCCGAACTCAATAAACCGGAAATAGCTATTAATGTGAGAACCTACGCCGAGCAAAAGGTATTTGTCGATGGCGAAGTAGGCGGGCCGCGTTTTATAGAACTGAAAGGCGCCACGACAGTAATGACGGCCATCACTCAAGCGGGAGGGCTCCGGGAGACGGCACGGTTGAGCAACGTGATCGTTATTCGTAAGGACTTTGACGGCAAACCCGCAGCGACAATGGTTGATCTAAGGAAGGTGATAGACGGGAGCGATTTCAAACAGAATATCGCCCTTATGCCCATGGACATCGTTTATGTGCCGAAATCGAATATCGCCAGGGTCGACAAATGGGTGGAGGAATATATAACCAGGGTTATCCCGGGACTGGGGAGTCCTCTCACGTACTATTGGGCTGGTCAATCGGTTAATAATCATTAGGGTATTGGAGGTTTGTATGTATACAGAGCATTCAAGAAAACCGGTCGACCTTACGGACGCACGGGATGTAGCTACGATAATCTTCAAACATAAATATATCATACTCATTTCATTCCTCGTGATATTTATCGGAGTTACCATTTACGCCAGGAGCCTCCCACGCCTTTATGAGGCAAAGAGCGTTTTGCTCGTGAAGTTCGGACGGGAGTTCCTTCAGCGACCGGAAGAACCTAAATCTGCATCGGCGCCTTCAATACCGCCTCAAGCTATCCTTAACGGTGAAATGAATATTCTGACCAGCCGCGATGTTCTTACAAGGGCAGCAGAGAACGCGGGACCGGAGAACCTCTACCCCGAGCTCGGGAATGTGCCGAAGGAGGGATTGAGGCGAACGCAAGCAGCCGTAGCGAAAATTGAGAAAGACCTTAAAGTGACGATCCTGCCCGGGACCAGCCTCATCGAAATCGTTTTTGCCCACAAGGACCCGTCGCTGGCGGCAAAAACCGTGAACCTTCTTGTAGACTATTTTAAGGAGAAACATCTGGAGGTATTTAGCGGCGCAGGCACTCCTTTTCTCGAAAATAAGATGAAGGCGACTCAGACAAAGCTGAGCTCGGCGGAGGGTGAGTTTGCCGATTTTAGAAAAAAATATGGGGTCTTTTCCTTTGAAGAGCAGCGATCGACTTTGATTTCCCAACGGAGTGCTCTAGAGGCGAGCCTGAGAGCAGCCCAGACCCAGAGGGGGGAATTGCAGCAAAGAGCGGCGTGGATAAAGAGTTCTGCGTGGATTCCCACCACTATCGTGGAGATAAGGGCGCCTTTGCTCGTGCTTGAGCAGAAAGAGCGGGAACTGTTGGATAAGTATACCAGCGGCAGTAGGGCTGTACAGGCGGTCCGCCAGGAAATAGAGCACACGAAGGCTTCGATAGGAAGAAATATTGAAATGCTTCGGCAGGCGGAATTTCAAAAGGCAGAAGGTGAGGTGAGCGTCGTAAACACGCGAATCGAAGGACTGAATAAACAGACGCGGCAATTGGAAGCCGATATTCAGACCCTCGATACCCACGGGCGTACCGTTCAGAACCTGAAGCGGGAAGTGGCGGAGAATGAGCAAAGCCATCAGGCCTACGTAAAAAAACTCGAAGAGTCCCAGATCATGGACGATATGGACCGTCGAAAGATGGCAGCAATAAGTGTGGTCGAGAAGGCCTGGTCAGGATCGGCGAAAAAGAAGCAGCGGTTTACCCAGGAGCAAATGATGGGTTTCGGTATTTTGGCTGGCATTGCGGGAGGCGTCGGCCTTGCGTTTCTTCTCGAACTGCTGGCTTCAGGCATGACCCTGCCACACGGCGCCGAACGGCGTCTCGACATACCCGTGTTGGTTGCGATTCCCAACAAGAGACTTGGTGAGGCCTGATGCCCGCTGCTATTTTTAAAAAATCTGAAGAGCAAACCCGTATAAAACGAACCGTAACTCGAATAGTGCCGTTAAAAGGTGATTTATGTACTTAACTTTTTACAACCTTTCCGTGCCGCCTTTTCATATAACGCCGGACCCGAAATTCCTCTACCTCAGCCCGAGCCACAAAGAGGCCCTGGCGGCGATCATATACGGCATAGAACAGAGAAAAGGCTTTGTCGCCATTATCGGGGGTGTTGGGGTCGGCAAAACAACCATCCTCCGGTCATACTTGCAGTCGGTTCAAAAAAAGCGACTGAAAATAATCTACATTTTCAATGCCATGCTCACTTTTCAGGAACTTCTGAAAGCGGTCTACCGGGAGCTTGGGCTTACCTTCGAAAGTGACGACACCACGGAGATGGCGAACGGACTGTATGAGTTCCTGATCGACGAATATCAGGCAGGCAATTCGGTGGTTTTGGTCATTGACGAAGCCCAAAACATGCCGGTCGATACGCTGGAAAATTTACGCATGCTTTCCAATTTCGAAACTCCGACAGATAAATTGATTCAAATAGTTCTGGTAGGGCAACCGGAATTTGCCGAACTTCTGGATAGCGACAGGCTTCGCCCGCTGAAGCAGCGCCTCGCGATCCGTTCAACTATCCTGCCCCTCACAAAAAAGGAGAGTCTGGAGTATATGAAGTTCAGGCTTTCGAAAGCCGGCTCTTCGCCCGAGCGGACCTTTAAAGCCTCTGCATTGAAGCGAATTATCGATGCTTCGATGGGAATCCCCCGGATCATCAATATCCTTTGCGACAACGCGCTTATCACGGGATTCGGTTATCATCAAAAGCCCATAACGAAGAAGATTGCAACTGAGGTTATCCGCGACTTAAAGGGCGTGAAGCCTTTGCCTTTGTTCAGACGGTGGCTTATAGGAACATCCGCTCTGGCCTTACTTATCCTGGGAGTTATGTGGCTCATGCCATATCAGGAAAGCGTGCTCGGCAGAATAAAGCCGCTCGTATCGGCCGAGCAAGGAAGATCAATCAACGGCGGGGACCAAAACCTTAAGGAAGAGGAGACCAAAGGAACAGTTGCAGCCCATCGGTCTGCTTCTGGCGCGCCAGCCCCCGAAACCGTCGATCAGAAAGCGAAGTATACGGGAAAGGGCCTTAAAGAAACCGCTCAACCTCACACGGCTGCCGACGGGCCCGCCTCTTCAAGCGCCCCTAATAAGCCTTCCCTTACCAAAAGGACCGTAGCCAGGGGCGACAGCCTTTCCAAGCTGGCGCAGCAGACCTATGGAAACTTCAATGCAGATATCATGAATCTGATTCGAAAGGAAAACCCCCATATCACGAATCCTAACCTTATTCTCGCAGGCACGACTATAGCATTACCAAAAGTCACTGTGCCGGAGAGGAAGCCGGATAACGATTAATGAAATTGAAAGGCGCCGATATGGACCTTTATCAAAATAATTTGAATGAGCGCGAGGGCTACCCGCATCCAGGCCGCCCGCAAGCTTATAAGAGGAGGTTCAATGAGCAGAATATTTGACGCCCTCGAACACGGCCTGGTAGTGGATAACCCGCCGGTTAGGGAGAGTTCGGTCTTTGAATGGCCGGTGAATGGCCACCACAGCGTAGCCGGGGTAAGCCCATTGGAAGAGGAGATGGTCACTCTCTACCACAGGATCCGGTCATCTTTGCCCGATGTCAGGCACCCGTCCATCCTTGTCGTAGGCTCACGCTCGAATGAGGGAGCATCGACGGTGGCCCGGGAACTGGCAAGAACAACCGCCATGAGGATGGATAAAACCGTTCTACTCGTGGACCTCGACAGAAGTCGCCCCGAACTGAATGCCTTCCGGCGATTGAGGCCGGAATTGGAGGTCGAGGCCCTGGTAAAGCAGGAAGAACCTCTCGAGAAATGTCTGTGCCAGGTAGAGGAGAGTAGCCTTTTCGTGCTGCCCCTCTTCCAGCAGACGATGTGTACCCCAAAAATTCTTGAAGCGGTAGCAGACGGCGAGTTCTGGAAGCCTCTTAAGGAAAAATTCGATTTGATCATCGTTGACTCTCCACCGGCCCTTACGCTTCCGGACGGCCCCGCAATCGTGGCAAGGGTAGACGGGGTAATTCTGGTCGTGGAAGCGGAAAAAACACGCTGGCAGGTAGCTCGGGAAGCAAAGGAGCTCATCCTTGAAAGCGGAGGCACCCTGCTTGGGATAGTTTTTAATAAACAACGAAGCTATATACCCCGTTTTGTCGATAAGTACCTCTAAAAAATAGCCGCCCCTTTTGCTGCGCCCTCATGATTACACTATTGAAGGGAACAGGGTCGGACGAAACGCCTCCCCCGAATGAGGCGCCCCTCCCACGACATGCGTATTGTCGCATAGCCGGTGCGGGAGCATAATAAAAGAATCAAGGTGGTGAAAATGACGCATTTGTCTTGTGCATTATCGGGAATAACAAAAAAAACCTTCGGCGACAGTTTCGCCGATATCTGGCGCTATAGGGAGCTCCTTTACTTTCTCGTGTGGCGTGATGTAAAAATACGGTACAAACAAACAGTAATAGGCGGGTTATGGGCGATTCTGCAGCCTCTTACTACAATGGCTATTTTCACCGTCGTCTTCGGCACCTTCGTGAAGATACCCTCGGATGGTGTGCCATATCCTGTTTTTGCGTACGCGGCACTGGTCCCATGGACCTATTTCGCCCAGGCCTTAGGCCGGAGCGGCACAAGTCTCGTCAATGAATCCAGTCTCATCACGAAGGTCTATTTCCCCAGGCTGATCATACCTTTTTCGGCCGTGCTTTCTCCGCTTGTGGAATTTATTCTTTCATTCATCATTCTCATCGGACTGATCATTTGGTATGGGGTAGTCTGGAGTTGGTCGATCCTTGCCATCCCCCTTTTCCTGTTCCTTGCCGCAATGACGGCGCTGTCAGTGGGGCTATGGCTTACGGCGCTCAACGTCAGATATCGGGATATAGCCTATACCCTCCCTTTTATCACACAGATATGGATGTACGCGTCACCCATCGTGTATCCCGTCAGCATGGTGCCGGAAAAGTGGCGGCCCTTCTATAATCTTAATCCCATGACAGGGGTCATCGAGGGTTTTCGATGGGCATTGCTGGGGAAGGCCAATCCTGACTTGAATGCAATCATGATGAGTTCTACCGTTGTGCTCCTTTTGCTCCTGGGCGGAATTCTATTCTTCAGAAAGATGTCTCTTACTTTTGCGGATGTGATCTGATGAAAACTATTATAGAGGTTGAAAATCTTTCAAAACAGTACAAGATTTCCGTGGGGAAATATCAGGATTCCTTAAAAGATCATCTCACTGAAGGCGCCAAAACTTTATTCAGGCGGCGAGGCAACCATGCAAGGACTAAGGAGATTGTTTGGGCCCTGAAAGACGTCTCCTTTGAGGTTAAGCAGGGGGAAATAGTCGGGTTTGTAGGGCGCAACGGTGCGGGCAAAAGCACGATACTGAAAATATTGAGCCGCATCACGGAGCCGACTTCCGGTCATATGAAAGTGCAGGGAAAGGTGGCAAGTCTCCTCGAGGTCGGGACCGGATTTCACCCTGAATTATCGGGAAGGGAGAACGTCTTCCTCAACGGCGCCATTCTGGGAATGCCCAGGGAAGAGATAAAGAGAAAATTTGATGAAATCGTAGCCTTCGCCGAAACGGGAAGATTTATCGATACCCCCGTCAAAAGATATTCGAGCGGCATGTATGTCCGATTGGCCTTTGCCGTAGCCGCTCACCTTGAGCCGGAGATTCTTTTGGTAGATGAAGTCCTTGCCGTAGGCGACGCCCCATTCCAGAGGAAGTGTCTGGGAAAAATGGGCGACGTAGCGAAAGGGGGACGGACGGTTCTTTTCGTAAGCCACAATATGATCGCGGTGAACAGTCTGTGCAGCCGGGTCGTTTGGCTTGAAAATGGGGAAAAAGTCGATGATGGTCCCGCCGGAAGAGTGGTGGCCGATTATGTAGCCGGAGTGGGCGAGAGCTCGAACCTATCGGAGGAAGTGTGGGAGGATCCAACCCAAGCTCCCGGCAACGATATGGTACGTATCCACCGCGTGCGGGTCAGGCCCGAACAAAGTTCTCTTTCTGAGCCCATGACCATGGAGACACCTTTCCGGGTTGAGGTGGAATACTGGAATCTTGTTCCGGACGCGCAGTTGCATATCACTCTTCATCTATATACCGATCAGGGGCTGATTGCATTCTCCACGGCAAGCATATTTGATTCCGACTGGTCCGATCGGCCGATGCCTGCGGGCCTGCTCCGTAGTATCTGTCATTTCCCGGGTAAATTGCTGAATAGCGGTCAGCACAAATTCGTGCTTTTGGTCGTGCAAGATAAAAGTACTGTAATTTATGAGCACAAGAGTGCGGTCTGTTTTGATATCGCGGATTTCAAAGAAAGGCCCGGAGCATGGTTTGGCCGCGAGCCCGGCGTAGTCCAGCCCATGCTCGACTGGAAGACGGAAGTCTTGGAAGAAACAGGGCGGGATAGGTTTATGACCGTCAACACCGGACAGGAGTCCAGCCGGATTCAGGGATGAAAAAGCGAGGAGACGCATAAATGGAAGGACTGGTCATTTTTGGAGATGGTTTGTTTGCCGAACTTGCCTGTTTCTATTTTACCCACGATTCTCCCTATGAAGTAGCGTGCTTCACCGTTGATCGCGAATATATAAATAAAGGCGAATTGCTCGGGTTGCCGGTGGTGCCATTTGATATCATAGAAAACGTTTTCCCTCCTTCCCGTTTCAAGATGATCGTCTCCGTCAGCTTTCAACGTCTTAACAGGCTGAGGGAAGAAAGATACTTTCAGTCAATAGCCAAAGGGTACGACTTGATAAACTTCATAAGTTCAAGGTCTTCCACGTGGCCCGGGCTGGTAATCGGGAAAAACAGCGTAATAGGCGAAAACAGCTCAGTTCAGCCTTTCGTCACTATCGGCAACAATGTGATCGTGACATCTTCGGTAGTTATAGGTCATCATGCGGTATTGGAAGATCATTCCTTCGTGGGTCCCGGCGCGGTACTCCTGGGCGGCGTGGTAATCGGAGCGTATGCTTTTATAGCGGCAAACGCCACCATCAAAGAAGGCATCAGGATCGGGCGGGAATGCGTGATTGGCTCGGGTGTGTCAATCACGAGGGACACTCAGCCGGGAGGAATATATCTCAACCGGCCGCCGAAGGGCCATAGTGGACCCAATCCGGGCGGGTTGGAATTATTCAAAGGAGATGATGGCCGACAAATTCCCGGACTAAGGCAATCACGTTCCGATATCACATCTATGCACGGGAGTCGCTCTCAAGGCGGGGCCGGCGGCTCAAGAACCAGGATCTGAAGGGGGTACGATCAGAATGGATGGTGTCAAAAATGCTATTTCCAAGAAATCGGAAGAGATTGTAATCTGGGGCGCTTCCGGTCATGCCATGGTTGTGGCCGACATTCTGCGCCTGATGGGTGGATATGAAATCCTGGGTTTTATCGACAATGAAAATCATCTCAGTCATCACACAAATTTCTGTGGAGCTCCTATAATCGGTGGAGAGGAACAATTGGACGTCCTTCTCGAGAAGGGTGTAAAAAATATGACTCTCGGGTTTGGGGACTGCGCTTCTCGTCTCCTGATTTCCGCACATGTCCGGCAAAAAGGCTTTACCCTGGTCTCCGCCATACATCCCCGCTCTATTGTCGCCAATGATGTTCAAATAGGCGCAGGCACTGTCGTTGCGGCAGGAGCGGTTGTTAATCCCTGCTCCACGATTGGAGAAAACGTCATTATCAATACATGTGCGAGTATCGATCATGAGTGCATGATTGAAGATGGGTGTCACATTTCACCGGGAGTTCATATGGCGGGGAATGTGATCGTAGGCCGGGGCTCATGGATAGGGATCGGTGCGACCGTAAAAGACCAGGTGCGGATTGGTGCCGGCTCAATAATAGGGGCGGGTGCGGTAGTTCTGTCTGATATCCCGGAAAATACCCTGGCTTATGGCGTACCGGCTAGAATTGTCAATACCCTTTCCCATTCGAGTGCTGAAAGAACTTCAAAACATTTTTACTCCTAATTGAGCCGCTTTTCTGTCATTTCCAAAATAAATAAAGAAGAGGTCGAATACGAAAGCAAATATTGAGGATCTTGCATTCTTTGGCGGCCTTCCTGAATTTCGGGAGCCACTCCATGTCGGACGTCCGAATATCGGCAATCGGGAGCGTTTCCTAAAACGAATAGAAGACATGCTTGACAGAAGATGGCTGAGCAATAACGGACCTTACGTGCAGGAGCTCGAACAACATCTTTCCGATAGATTAGGCGTCAAAAATTGCATTGTCATGTGTAACGGCACCGTTGCGCTCGAGGTGGCCATACGGGCTCTTGAATTGCGCGGTGAGGTGATCGTGCCTTCCTTTACTTTTGTAGCCACGGCACATGCGCTACAATGGCAGGAGATCACCCCCGTTTTCTGTGATATTGACCCCCACACTCATACTCTTGACCCATTATGTGTCGAAAAGATGATTACTCCCCGAACAACCGGAATTATAGGGGTACATCTGTGGGGACGTTCATGCGATATAGAATCTTTGGAAAAAATAGCGTCCATCCACCAACTGAAGATCATTTTTGATGCCGCTCATAGTTTCGGATGTTCTTATAAACAAAAGATGATCGGCAGTTTTGGAAACGCGGAGATATTTAGTTTCCACGCCACAAAAATATTTAATGCCTGCGAAGGGGGCGCTATCGCCACCAATGACGATAAACTGGCCGAAAGGATCCGCTTGATGAAGAATTTCGGCTTTTCCGGTTATGACAATGTAATCTATGTAGGAACAAACGGAAAGATGAATGAGCTTTCGGCGGCGATGGGCCTCACCAACCTCGAGAGCATAGATGAATTCATTAATGTAAACCGGTGCAATTATCAATGTTATGAGGAGGAATTAAAGGGCCTGCCCGGCGTGAGTCTCATTAAATATGATCCCTGGGAAAAATCTAATTATCAATATATAATCCTTGAAATAGATAAGTCGATAACCGGGGTGTCAAGAGAATGGGTAGCGGAGATCTTACATTCCGAAAATATTTTAGCGCGTCGCTATTTCTATCCCGGCTGCCACCGGATGGAACCGTATCGGTCCTATTTTCCTCATGCGGGACTAGTGTTGCCTGTTACGGAAATGCTTGCGGATAGGGTGCTTGCCCTCCCTACGGGCACTGCCGTAACTATTGACGATATCAAACGCACTTGCCAAATTATCCGCTTTATCGTAAACAATGTCGACCAAATAACGGAGAAACTTCAGGAGATTTCCGGAGTAATGGAAAACCGGGGTCACGAACCGGGACCGTTCTACTACCAGTCCATTTCAGCTTCTAATAAATGACAAACAAGAAGTGCGGTGATAGCGAAAAACCTGTTCAATGATCGATCGACGGGCGGGAAAAATTTACAGGGCACACATCCGGCGATAATAACGGGTCCTCCTGTTATAAATATTACGTGTTTAGGGAGAGGCAGAATGAATAAAGCCGTTTTACCTTTTCATCGGAGAAGAGACCCAAAAGAAAATGGATGGCGCCACATCTCGAAAAACTTGAGGACCATGTGGGTTATTGTCGCAGTCCTGGGATTTCTATGGCCTGCATGTGCTTCTGCGCAATCATGGTTCGACCCGGATTGGTCGTATCGTCGTTCCGTCACAATTTCCAATGCGGGTCAATCAGCCCTCAGTGAGTATCAAACGAGGATACAACTGGATTCTACCTTCTATTTTGCGGGTGCAAAAGCTGACGGAAGCGATTTGCGCATTACTGCGGCAGATGGGGTGACATTGATTCCGTTCTGGATCGAAGCCTGGGATTCCTCTTCTCAGCAGGCTACCATTTGGGCAAAAGTTCCCTCTTTACCTGTGGGAAATAGTACTTTGTTTCTCTATTGGGGAAATCCGAGTGCAACCCCTTCAACCATTCCACTTCCGCCGACGGGACCTTTTACAAGAGCAGCAGGAAACCCGATAAGGCCTATCGGTGATTCCGGCGCCGGGGTCGGTTTGTTAGCAGAGAATATGGTATATGACAGCGTTACCGGACACTATTGGTTGATATTTGCAAATTACCGGAATGCCGGTATAGGGTTGGTCTGGTCCGACACTCCTGCCGATCCCGCTTCATGGCACTGGCATGGGAATGTGTTCAACTCACCGGTTATAGGCTCTCTTGCACCTTGCCTCGTGCATCACGAGGGGATGTGGTATATCTTTTTCTCTGATTTTACTCAGCCTCCGCCAATCAATATATCAGTCATCACCGCTACGGCAGTTACCGGTCCCTACAGTGCGCCCATTGCGGTGCTGCAACCTACCCCCGGCTCATGGGAGAATTGCAGGGTCGATGAGCCTTATGTGTCTCGAGCGGCTGATGGGAAATGGAGGATGATGTATATGGCCGACTCGACCGGAGGACAGTATGACGGAGGTATTTGCAGTGGTCCTCCCACCGAACAGGTCGGTTATGCGTACGCTGACAATATCCTCGGCCCATATACAAAATATGTGGGTAATCCGGTTCTCTCCTTCGGAAGCCCGGGATCATATGACGCAGGAACTATCGCAGATCCCTGGGTTTACGAGTATCAGGGAACTTATTACATAGGCTACGCCGCGAGCTCAACCAAAGATTCACCATGGCAAACTGCCTATGCCACAACGACGGATGGTGAAACCTTCTCAAAGCATGGATTGCTCCTGCCCGTGGCTTCCTCCGGATGGGATGCCGTCAATAGCTTCCGGGGGGCCCTCACGCGGGTCGGCGATACTTACGTGTTGTCCTATACGGGAGACACTTTCCAGATGGGTATTGCTACTCAGCCTGCAGTGAGTGGTTCCATGTATGGAGATCCGTCGCTCGTATTCGATTTTTACGACGGTTTCAGTGGTACGAGCCTTGACACCTCCAAATGGAACATATTGAATGGAAGTGCGAGTCAGGCGACCCTGTCGGGAGGGCTCTTGACACTCAATGCAACCAGTTCTTCTTTCGTAAGAATCGGAAGTAAACAGACTTTCGGTATGAATTACATAGTAGAGGCTTTTGGCGCCCATCCTCAGCAAGGTATTCTCAATAACGTGGTGGAAATAGGGATGGCCGACTCCGCTTTCGGGGACGTAGTCCGAATAGTGGATGATTTCCATCCGAGCCTGCCTACCGCCACCACCACTTGGAACCGTCAGGCAAAGCTGAGCGGCCAGGCCGACATTCATTGGCATGCAATGGCACAAGCAGCGGATTCCGATTGGCACACGTTAGGAGTTTTCCGAGCAAGCCCTAACGTCGCGGGTTTCCAATTTGAATTGAGTAATACCGAGACGGTAACTTCCAATGTACCCGGTTCTAATCTGCCCGCCTTCCTCATGTCTTATACGGAGGGGACCTCGAATCAATTTATAGTAGATTGGATACGTGTGCGAAAATTCGCTTTTCCCGAGCCGGTTGTTTCCCTTGGGTCGCAGCCCGGACTCGTTCTCGTGCCTGCAGCTTTGAGTTTCACCGGGATACAGGGAGGTTCCAACCCCGCGTCCAAAACGCTTAGTATAACATTGTCCGATATGAACCAAAACGGATTCACCTGGACCGCCACGGCTGACCAGACCGCTCCCGCCTGGCTCTCCGTGACCCCCGCAAGCGGCACAGGGGCAGGAACTCTCACTGCTTCCGCCAATATCACGGGCCTCGCCGCCGGGACTTACACGAAGGCGATCACCATCGCGGCCACAGGTGCGACGAATACGCCTCAGACCGTGAATGTGACCCTTACCGTAACGGCGTCCTCACCTACCATAACCCTGAGCCCCGCCTCCCTCTCCTTCAGTGCCACCCAGGGAGGCTCCAATCCCACGTCCAAGACAATTGCGATCTCGAACGGCGGCGCAGGCACGCTCACCTGGACCGCCACCGCTGACCAGACCGCTCCCGCCTGGCTCTCCGTGACCCCCGCAAGCGGCACAGGGGCAGGCACCCTCACGGCTTCCGCCAATATCTCGGGCCTCGCCGCCGGGACTTACACGAAGGCGATCACCATCGCGGCCACAGGTGCGACGAATACGCCTCAGACCGTGAATGTGACCCTTACCGTAACGGAGTCCTCTGTAACGCTCGTCTCTCTTTCATTGAATCCATCTGCATTAGTGGGGGGAAGTAGCTCGGAGGGGACGGTAACACTCAGCGGGCCCGCGCCCGGCGGAGGAGTCGTAGTATCCTTGACGAGTAGTTTGAGCTTGTTCTGGCCCGATTCCATGCCTAATAGTGTGACCGTGGCCGCAGGAGCCAGCAGCGCCACCTTCACAATAATAACCCACACTCCTTACTTCAACACGTCCGATGTCGTCACTGCCTCATATAATGGAGTGACTATCGACAGGACGTTATACATAGTGAAGTAGAAAGAGGAGGCAGAATGTTTTTGAGGAGCTCCATGCCAGCTGAGCCAAATATAAAGGTAAGTATCGCAATGATCACGTACAATCATGAAAGGTTTATCGAAAAGGCGCTTGAGGGCGTCATCATGCAAAAGACGAACTTCACCTACAAAGCGGTGATCGGTGAGGACTGCTCCACCGACAGGACCAGAAATATAGTACTCGACTACCAAAGGCGGTACCCGGATAAATTCATGGTTTTATTGAATGATAGGAATCTTGGAATGCATAAGAACGCGGCCGGGGTGCTAAAGGCCTGTGAAGGCCGGTATGTGACATGCCTCGAAGGTGACGACTACTGGACTTCTCCGGAAAAATTGCAGAAACAGGTTGATTTTATGGATAGTCACCCCGAATGCCCCATGTGCTTTCATGATGCCGAAATAGAATTCGACCCGGAATATGAGGGGGAGAAATTTGCTCTTCCCGAGAGGAAGAAGAATTCAGTTGCCCCACCGGTTAGCTGGAATAACCTTTCAGGAAGGAACACAAACCCGACTTTGGAAAAAGTGGAATGGATCGACATGGAGCGCTTGTTGCCGCTCGATATGTTTATTCCCACCGCCTCAGCGATGTTTAGAAGGGAAGTGTGTGTGGACCTTCCGGAGTGGGTCGACTCGCTCCAAATGAGGGATTGGCCTGCCATTATCCTCGCCGCCCGTAGAGGCAGGATTGCTTACATGGATGAAAAAATGAGCGTCTATTTCGTTCATTCCGGAGGTCAATGGAACTGGTATAGAAATCACTGGGCAAAGGAACAGGAAGCGCGGATTGATCTGTGGCGCGCCCTCAGGAAAAATATAGGGCGGGAATACAGGGGCAGTATTGATCGGATTCTGCGATACCAGCTTTTTCTCGTTTCCCAAACCTATGGGAACAGGGGCGATTGGGGTAATGCCAGGGCCTACGCACTGAGGGCTCTCCTGCAACATCTGAGAATGACGATCCAAGGGCTCACCTCCGGTGAACGGTCCGTTGTCACCGCCTCACTGCCGGATGTCATAGGGACCTTCAAAGGCACGATGGTGCCTAAGAATTTCTTGCGTTTACAGTTTCCGAAAATGTATCGGTATTTCAATCAATATAGAAATTTAGATTAGCTTAATTCCTTATTGCCGTCAAAAAAAGTTAACGAGGTCCGCCCCGCATGTCAAGTCGATCACCTATAAGACTCAGCGTAGCCATGATAACTTACAATCATGAAGAATTTATCGAAAAAGCCCTCGATAGCATTCTCATGCAGAATACGAATTTCGACTATGAGGTGGTGGTCGGCGAAGACTGCTCCACCGATAATACCAGGGATATTTTAATAAAATATAAACAACGGTATCCTGAAAAATTTGTGCTTCTGTTGAATGAACATAATTTAGGCATGCATCGCAATATGGATCTGGTGCTCAAAACTTGCAGGGGGGAGTACGTGGCTTTTCTTGAAGGAGACGATTATTGGGTTTCCCCTCGAAAGCTTCAAAAACAGGTCGATCTGTTAGATGCTCATCCGGAGTGTGTACTCTGTGCTCATAATGTTTCGATAGTTCAAGATGAAAACATTTCCGGGAAATCTTTTTGGTGTCCGGCAGATATGGCTGAACGTCTCACCATTGAGGACCTCCTCCTGGACAATCTTTTTCCCACATGCTCGGTTGTAATAAGAACTGATCTAATCAGGCATCTGCCGGATTGGATCAATAATTTACCGATGAGAGACTGGCCGATATATATACTTGCTTTGCGTCATGGAAATGCGATCTACATCAACGAAGTAATGGGTGTCTATGTAATCCATCGTGGCGGTGTATGGTTCGGCGCCAATCAGGATTGGAAGGAGCTGGAGAAGAGGCTGATCCCTTTTTACAAGGCTATATATTCCCACCTTGATCAAAAATGTCAGATGATTATTGACCATATTGTGCGTCATAAATTATTTGCCCTGTCTCTGGGATATGAAAATACAGGAGATATGACGGAGGCGAGACGATATGCATTCGAGTCACTAGTCAGGCATTTTATAACAATCGCCGACCAGCGTAGATTCGGCAGGACGGGGTACGACATTCCGGCAATACCGGATTATATGAA
>DASXUJ010000106.1 GCA_036504895.1 Syntrophorhabdaceae bacterium | reverse complement strand
TTCAAAACTCCATTTTATGGAGCGATCAGGGCAGGGCATTCGTGGTCGGCCCGGAATCGCACAGCACGAAAAACCGCATATATAGCGGGATCGCAATGAGGAATGTCGATGTACTGAGGGTTAATAATTACGAACCGGATTGGGCCAAGGGGGTCCTCGCGATCAATTGCGGGGACGGGGCCACGGTAAGAAATGTGGCCTTTCAGAATATCCGGGTAGGACCTGTTCCCCCCGGCACGAGCCTCCTCAGCCTCACCATGACGCCCACGCCTTTTAATGCGTCTCCCGGGGGCCTTATCCAAAACATCACGTTCAACAATGTCTCCCTGGAAGGCGCGACCCAATACCCGAATACTATCTATGGCTATGACGCCGGCCATTTGGTGAAGGGGGTACGCTTTACCAACCTCAGAATTAACGGAGCCTGTGTGGGAAGCGCCACGGCAGGCGACATTCTGACGAACGGATTTACGAAAAACATCACCTTTTCCTGCCCGCCCGCCTCCGGAACGTCGACCCGCTGACATCTTCCCTCCGCTCTATATACTTGACCGGGCACGCAGAATTTAGACACAGGGAGCACAACTGTAGGCCGGAGAGACAATTATGCTTGTAAAATCATGGCGAAATGACTACCCTGTAGCAGGCTGCAAGGCAGCGTGCGAAAATATATACCGGAACAGGTGTCCCATGGCGAAACATTCCCATTCCTTTGTAGAAACCTTCAGCGGCTTCCTCGGCTACGGCCTGGACAGGCAGTCGAATGAGGAGATGCTTCAGTTCACCCTGCAGAAATTTTCCGACGATGAGGTGATGAAGACCCTGCTCACACGGATGAGCGACGAGGACCTGGATGAGCTCTTCGAAATGACGGGGAAAATGTTGAGAAAATATCTGTCGGAGCCGGAGTACCATCGATTATTCCTCAAAGATAAGGAGCCGGAATAAAGAAGAGGCCAACCGTGCAGACCCTCCCCTAGCCTTTGGTATCTTTCTTGACAAGCCCCGATCAGTGATTATAACCCCTTAGTAGGGTGCGAAGTCACCGCCGTTAACACCGCATTCCAAAAAGGAGGCATGAATATGAAAACCCCGAGGCCCTCTCTCGCAGGGAAACAATTAGCACGGGGGCTGGTGATCGCTATTTTGGGACTCCTCCCGCTCTTTCTGCTCTTCCCCCTTCTTCTTCAGGCAGAGATTACCGTCTACCCTGCCCCGCAGGATGCACCCGGCAACCCCACGTTTACGGTGGAAGTACGTTCCCCGGGGGGCGCATGGAGCGGTTTGTTCGTCTATGACGCAATGGTCGACAAGACCACTCAGTCCCACATGTCCTTCGCCTATTTTGATTCAGATTTTTCGACCAATGTAGAAGTGAGGGTAACGAACAATTCGGGGGTTGTCTCCTCCGCGGTGATAAGGCCCGACTCAGCCGGACTCGTCCCGTCTATCGCGGGCAATACCGTGACTTTTACCATGACCGCGCCGAAGAAGATATCGGTGGAAATCGACCACGACATCTATCACAATCTCTTCATTTTCGCCAATGGAAAGGACCTGAACCCCATAGCCTCATCGGGTCCCAAAGTCCTTTATTACGGTCCGGGCACGCATCTTATCGGGGATGGGACCGGGACCTTGTATCCCTCCATTGGGGACACCGTCTATATCGCGGGAGGGGCCATCGTATATGGCAAGATACTGGTACATAAAGCGCACGATGTGACCATCGCCGGAAGAGGGATCCTCTCGGGGGGCAAGTTCGATCACGCGATTCCGGACAATACCCCTAAACCCCCCATGCTCACGGTGAACGAATCGACCGGGATTACCGTGCAAGACATTATCATCATTGACGGCGTGGGGTGGAATATACCGATCATCGCATCCGATGCCGTCGTAGTGGACAATGTCAAAATCATGGGATGGATGGTAAATTCCGACGGCATTCTCCCCCAGTACTCCCGCAACGTCACGATCAACGACTGTTTTATAAGAACCAACGACGACTGCATCACCATAAAGCTTGCCCTGGGAGGTGAAGGCGGAAATACAATGGGTTCTTATAATACCGCCATTCAGAATTCCGTCCTCTGGGCCGATCAGGGAAGAGCAGTTCTTATCGGACCCGAATCGTACAGCATTTCGGACCGGACTTTCGATGGAATTAAGGTGAGGAATATCGATATCCTCGAGGTCGATAATTATGACTTCGACTGGGCGAGAGGGGTCCTCGCGATTAATAGCGCAGACGGCGTTACGGTGAGGAATGTCGCATTTCAGAATATCCGGGTGGACCACATCTCTGCCATGACAAACCTTCTTAACCTCACCATGGCGCCTACGCCTTACAATACTTCCCCAGGGGGCAGTGTGCAAAATATAACCTTCGACAATGTTATCCTCAAGGGAGCCAACCAGAAGGCGAACGGGATCTTCGGCTATGACGCCGACCGCGTCGTTGACGGCGTGTCCGTGAAGAATTTGAAAATCAACAATGCCTGTGTGCAAAACGCCGCGGCAGGAGATATCCAGGTTAACAGCTACACGCGCAACATCAGTTTCTTCTGCGGACCGGAGGCCGATATTGAGCCGCCGGCAGTGCCCGTCAATCTCAGGGCCAAAGTCCCTTCGCCTTCCACCGTCATCTTCACGTGGACCGCGTCCGCCGATAATGTGGCGGTCGAGGGGTATAAAGTATATCGAAACGGGTCCCTGGCGGGGACTTCAACAGGTACATCCTACAGTACCGTCCCGCCCTCGACGGACAGCAACTACACGGTTTCAGCCTATGATGCCGCCAATAACGAGTCGGCCCAATCCACGGCGGTACTCGTCCTCACGCCCCCCGTGGGCTTTGACCAGGCGTCCCTCTCCCGTACGTCCGTGATTAAAAAGCCCCGGGTTCGAAGGCATCGCTTGACAGACGGATTATCTCTCTCTTATTGATACAGATGGCCGGGCGGCACAATATTCTGCCCGCCCGGCCATGGCTTTATGACTTTTCAGCGTGCTTCTTTTTCCTTTAGCGCCTTCAGGATCTTCTCCGGCGTGATGGGCAGGTCCTTGATCCTCACGCCTACCGCGTCATAGATGGCATTCGCGATGGCGGGCGCCGTGGGAACGAGGCCGGGCTCGCCGATGCCTTTTGCGCCGAAGGGTCCGTCCTGCTCGTCCGTCTCCACTATCACGGCCTGGACCGGGGGCACATCCCGTGCGGTGGGCATCTTGTAATCGAGGAAATTGCCGTTCTTGAGGACGCCCTTTTCGAATACCATCTTCTCTCCCAGGGCATACCCGATCCCCATCAATCCTCCGCCGTGGATCTGCGCCTCGAGGAGCATGGGGTTTAAGGCCTTCCCCACGTCGTGGGCAGCCACGTAGTTGAGGATCTTCACCTTTCCCGTCTCCCTGTCCACCTCCACTTCCGCCCCATGGGCCCCGTAGGCGTAGGATACAGAGAGATTGCCCCTGAAGGTCTGATCGAAGTTCTCGTTTGGCGGATCGTAGAAATGCTCCGCCACCAGCATCCGTCCTCCAGGGGTATAATGGGCTTTCCTCAGGACCTTGGAGAGGGTAATGTTCTTCTCCTTGTCGTGAACCGCAAATATGACGCCGTCCTGCATGTCGAGGGATTCCGGGGATTCTTTCAGGTTCTTCGCCGCGATCTCCATTATCTGGGCCCTGATCTTTTTCGCCGCGCCGAGGGCTGAATTGCCCGCCACGAAGGTGGTCCTGCTCGCATGGGCCCCCACATCCCAGGGGCAGACGTCAGTGTCGTTATTGATCACGTTGATGTCGTCCATGGGGACGCCGATCACCTCGGCCACTATCTGGGAGATGATCGTCTCCGAGCCCTGGCCGATCTCGGAGGAGCCCGTAATGACGTCCACTTTTCCGTTGTCGTCAACTTTTATGATGGTGCCGCACCCGTCGGACTTATAGACCCGTGCCGCGCCCCCCACGTGGATAAGGGCCGCCATGCCCACGCCCCTGCCGTTATGTTTCCCCCGCTTCTCTTTCCAGTTGAGGCGCGTCACCACCTCTTCTATGCACTCCTTCATGCCGCAGGAGGTGATCTTGAAATTCTGCGGCGTGAGCTCGCCCGGCTCATTCGCATTGATGCGCCGTATCTCGACAGGATCGATGCCCGCCTTCTCCGCGAGCTGGTCGAGGAGCGACTCGATGGCAAAGGTCGCCTGGGGATTTCCGTACCCCCTCATGGCCTGGCTGTAGGTATTGTTCGTGTAGACGCACTTTGCCGTATAGTGGATATTCGGCACCTTGTACAGCGACGAGATGGGCACCATCATGACCGAAGGCGTGGTCGCGCCCCACGACGTGTAGGCGCCGTTGTCGAGGACCATCTCCATCTCGCGGAAGGTGAGCCTGCCGTCCTTGTCGCACCCCTGGGAGATCTTCGTGACCGTGCACTGCCGCGGGGACGTGGCGAAGAACTCCTCTTCCCTCGAAAAGACTATCTTTACCGGCTTTCTCGTCTCCATGGCGAGGAGGATAGCGATATATTCATAGGCATAGGTATCGAGCTTGCTGCCGAAGCCGCCGCCTATCACTGCCTGGATCACCCTCACTTTCCTGTTCTTGTGGCCGAAGGCCTTCAGGGCCTCGATGAAATCGTTCTGGGCCAGGGAGGGTATCTGGGTGTTGCTGTACATGACGAGGTTGTTGTTCGTATCGAAGCACGCGATGCATCCGCTCGTGCCCAGGCAGCAGTGGGTCACCCAGGGGGTGCTGAAAGTATCCTCCACCACAAAGGCGGACTCCTTCTTCGCTGCCTCCACGTCGCCGGCCACGAATTTCCACGGCATCTTGAGCACGTTCGATTTGAACTCCTCATGGACCAGGGGCGCCCCTTCCTTCATGGCCTCCATTGGGTCGAATATGCCCGGCAATTCCTCGTAATCAACCTGGATCAGGTCGAGGGCCTCTTCGGCGATCTCGGGACTTATGGCTGCCACGGCGGCCACTTCATCCCTCATGGAGAGCACTTTACCCGACTTAAGGGGCGGGTTGTCCTTCAGGAAGCCGAACCTGAAGTTGTTCGGCACGTCGGCGGCAGTGATCACCGCCCGCACCCCGGGAAGCTCCCGCGCTTTGCTCGTGTCGATATTTACGATCCGGGCGTGGGGGTATTTACTATAAAGTATCCTCCCGTAGAGCATGCCCGGAAGCTTGAGGTCCTGTATGTAGATTGCCCCGCCCGTAGCCTTGAGGGGCGCATCTTTTTTCGGGATTTTCTGTCCTACAATGGTCGGTACGCTCATACTCACCTCCCGCCTGCAATGGATTTGACTGCATCGAGGATCTTCACGTACCCCGTGCACCTGCACAGGTTGCCTTCGATGCTCTCTTTGATCTCATCGTCAGAAGGCGCGGGCTTCTCATCGAGAAGGGCCTTCGCGGACATGATCATGCCCGGTATGCAAAAGCCGCACTGAATGGCCCCCTCCTTCACGAAGGCCGCCTGCACCGGGTCGAGCCCGCCCGTCTTCGCGGCAAGACCCTCGATCGTCGTAATCACCTTGCCCTCCGCTTCCATCACGGGATAGAGGCAGGAATCTACTGCCTTGCCGTCGACAATGACCGTGCAGGCGCCGCATTCTCCGTATCCGCAGCCCTCCTTCGTTCCCGTCATCTCGAGCACTTCCCTGATCACATGGAGGAGCGTCCATTTGGGATCGACTTCCACCATCACCTTTTCATTATTTAACGTAAAGGATATCTCTTTTTTCATGGTCCCCTCTCTTACCAAAGCCTTTCGGGAAATATGACGTCGTCGGGCCTGACCACGCGGTCTATGGCCTTCAGGATCGCCCTTTTCGTAAGCACCTTCACCATGTCCCGTCGGTACCATGCTTCGCCGCGGACGCTGTCCCGCGGCTGAGACTCGGAGGCCGCGATCTCCCCGATCTCCCGAAACAACGCCTCCGATATGACCTTTCCCCTGAGGGCCTCCTCGGCCTTCTTCGCCCGGATCGGCCTCGGCGCGACCACCCCCATCGCGATCCTCACGTCCTCGCAGATGACCTTTTCCTCCTCGAGTCGCGTCACGATATGGGAGATGGAATCGATGGTGCAAAAGGCATCCTTGCAGCCCACCTCATCGCCGTCGATCCTTATGGTTATCCGCGCCGCGATCCCGAGTATGGGGAGGTCCATGGCCTGCCTTCTCGTGTGTTTGATATAGGCGGAGCCGGTATTTGCCCCTAAGGCGGGTATCTTGAAGGAGGTCACGATCTCCCCCTTCTCCATGGCAACCTTATTGGGTCCCACGAGGAAATCGTCGATCGCCGTCACGCGCTCGCCGCCGGGGCCCATAATGCAGACTCCCGCATCGAGGACGAGCAGCGGGCACGCCGAATCGGCCGAAGGGGCGGCATTACAGATGTTGCCTCCCACGGTGGCCACATTCCGTATCTGCTTCGAGCCCACATTGCTCGTGGCGTCAACCAGGGCGCTGTAACGCTTCCTGATCGTTTCGTTCCCGTTGATCTCGCTCATGGTTACCCCGCTTCCGAGGGTAAGTCCCGAACCCGTGTCGACCGCGCAGATGGCGCCCACGTTCCTGAGTGAAATCAGGTGCGCGGGCCGGATCTTCTTCTGCCTCATGAGCACCATGACATCCGTGCCCCCGGCGATGTAGGCCCAGTTCTCCAGGCTCCCCGCCAGATCGAGCGCTTCTTTGAGTGTCTGTGGCTTATAGTATTCACATCCTGTCACGATGACCCCCTTTTCCTTAGTCTCTGTTATCGAAGACCCGTTTGGTCTTTCTCTCCGATCTCGGCAGGCCGCCGTAATCGACGATTTCGACATCGCAGCTCACCATGATCTGTTTCTTGATATCCTTGGCGATGGCTCTTATGATCTGCGAATCGTCCCCGCCATTTGCGCCCGGCGCCCTTTCCACCTTTACCGCCATATAGTCCTTCCCATCTTCCTTCCGCGTGAGGACGATCTGGTATTCGCTCCCCACCTTTTCTATGTGGGAGAGGATCTGATCGATATGGCTCGGGTAGATGTTGACGGCCCTGAAGATGAACATGTCGTCGGACCTCCCGAGGATCTTGTCGTGCAGGGGCATCACCCGGCCGCAGGGGCACTTTTCAGGCATGATCCGCGAGAGGTCCCTGGTCCTGTACCTGACGAGGGGAGCGCCCTCCTTTCGCAAGGTGGTCACCACCATCTCCCCCACCTCGCCCGGCGCCACGGGCTCCAGGGTCTCGGGGTTCAGGATCTCGAGGATATAGTAGTCCGCCCAGTAATGGATTCCCTTGTGGTGGATACAGTCGAGACCTGTTCCCGGTCCATAGAGCTCGGTAAGGCCCGGGATATCGAAAAGCTGGTCCGGCGCCACGCCCGAGAGGTCTGAAATCCTTGTCCTCATGGCCTCGCTCGAGCGCTCGGAGCCGAAGATCATCTTTTTGAGGGCGATCTTGCCCCTTAAATCCCGCTTGTCGATCTCCTCCGCCATGAGAAGCCCCATGGAGGCGGTACAGCACAGGACCGTGGTCCCCAGGTCTTCGAGGAACTGGCACTGCATGTCCAGGTTTCCCGGCCCCACGGGAACGGCCATGGCCCCGAACCGTTCGCAGCCGTTCTGGAACCCTACCCCCGCGGTCCAGACGCCGTAGCCTACCGCGATCTGAATGCGGTCGTTCACGGTGCAGTCCGCATATTCGTAGCACCTGGCAAACATGTTCGCCCAATCGTCTACGTCCTTTGCTGTGTAGCTCAGGACCTTCCGTTTGCCCGTGGTGCCGCTCGACGCGTGGATCCGGACCACCTCTTCGAAAGGCACGCTGAGCAGGGGGAAAGGGTATCCTTCCTGCAGGTCCTTGCTCGTGGTAAAAGGCAGCCGCCTTAAATCGTCGAGGCTTTGTATGTCTTCAGGCTTTACTTTCGCCTCGTCAAACCTTCTCTTGTAAAACGACGAGCCCAGATACGCATGCCGGGCCGTCCACTTAAGCCCCTGAAGCTGAAAGGCGAGGAGGTCTTTTTCTCCCCCTATGAATGCAGAACTTCCCGTCATTGTCTCCCTCCTGTTGAATTCAAAATCTTTCCGGGCCCATTTAGAAGCCCTTTTTCAAGGCCTTACCGGCCTGCCGTCTCGGTCAACATTCAAGGATCAACAACTGCTCCGTTGCCCTGCCCGCATCACTGCGAAAGAGGAAACCGCGCTGTTTCCGCGTTTCATTGGAACCTTTCCACCTCATCCCCTGATCTTCTCCGTCTCCTCCTGCCTGACCGCAAGGGTCACCGGATCGAGGACCACGCCATAGTCGTCTCTCGCGCTCTCAAGGCTCACATAGCCCTGGGCCACATCGAATGCCACGAGCTCGGGGTCGCGCTCCAAGGCCTTCCCGTAACCGCCCCCTCCGGGGGCGTCGATCGTCACCACATCGCCCGGGACGAGCTGGGTGAGGCCATAGGAGTTGCCCGCCTTTCCGTTTACCAGAAATTGGGCTTTCGTGCCGGTTTTTCCCCCGAAAAGGCCCTCCGCGGGATGGATATATCTGCCCGCCTGAATGCCGAGGTTGACGGGAGGAATAGGCGCATATTCGTCATCGGGCACGCGAAAGACTTCCCTTTTTCCAAGGCCGCCCTTCGTCCGGCCGATGCCCCCCGAATCGGCGAGAAGCTCCCTTCTCTCCACGATGAGAGGGGTGTCGCTTTCGAATATCTCGACCGGCGTATTTGCCCCGTTTGCCGGGAATATGTAGACGTAATTGCCGTCGTTCATGGCCCCTGCCCCCATGCCACCTCCCCTTATGATCACCGAATGCCAGGGCTTTCCGTCAATTCTCCGGCCATAGAAGACGTTCATGGCCGCCGGTGTGCCGCCGGAGCCCGCGATTACACGGGTGGGCAGTACGTCGGCGAGGGCGCGGTAGATCACTTCGGTCAGAAAATGGCCGACTCCCATTCTCGCGGCCACGGCAACGGGGAACTTGCAGTTCACCACCGTGGCCTCCGGCGCGGTCAGCACGATGGGCGTAGCGCATCCCTCGTTATTCGGGATGTCGGGGGCGAACATGCTCTTGACTGCCATAAAGACATAGGCGTAGGTGAAATTGAAGACCACGTTGCCGCCCCAGTTCACGTGTCCCGAGGAGCCTTCGAGGTCGACGAGGATATCGCTCCCCCTCACTTCCACCTTGGCATTGATAAGGATATCTTCCCGCCCTGCCTGCTGCTCGATTCTGCCGGTGGCAAGATACTCACCATCGGGGATCTTCTCGATCTCTCCCCTCATGCTCTTCTCGGTAAGGCCGATGATCTGGTCGGCCAGGTCGTCGAGGTCTTCAAGTCCGCTCTCCTGAAGCATCTGCCGTATCTTTTCACCGCACACATGGTTCGCGGCGATCTGGGACCTGATGTCGCCCACTACCTCCTCGGGGGTCCGCACGTTCCAGCGGATCATGTCGAGGACCGCCTCGTTGAGGACGCCCTTATCGTAGAGCTTGACCAGAGGTATGAAAAGACCTTCCTCGAACACGTCGTGGTTGTCGGAAGCCACCCGTCCCCCGATGTCGGAGTGGTGAAAAACGCAGGCAGTGAATGCCACGAGCTGGTTCTTATAGAAGATGGGGCTCATGACGCAGACGTCGTTGAGATGGCCGGCCAGGGCCCAGGGATCATTGGTGATGAAGACGTCCCCCTCCCGGTAGAAGTCCAGAGGGTACTTGCGCACCAGGTTCTTTATGCCCAGCGCCATGGCGCCCGACTGACCCGGGGTCGCGAACGTTCCCTGGGCCAGCTCCCGACCTTTCCGGTCGGTAAACATACAGGTGTAGTCGTGGGCATCACGGAGAAGACTCGAGAATGCCGTGCGGGCCACGCTGCCGTCCGCCTCGTCAACGATGGAGATCAATCTCCGCCACAAAATCTCCAGTGTGATCGGATCAAATGTACGCGCCATCTTTATACCCCCCTCACGTCGATCCAAAGAAAGCCGAACTCATCGATTGATACATGCCCCTCCTCGCCTACGATCAGGGTGGACTCTTTTTCCTCGATGATCGCCGGACCCTTGAATGTCGCGCCGGGAAAGAGCTTGTACCGATCGTAGATGGTATGGGTGATGAAATCCCCGGCTACGGGGGAGTAAGCGGGTCGCTGCCCCTTTATTGCGTCGCCGAGGGTGGAGCCGGGAATTGCACTGAGCTTCGGAAGCTTGAGGAGCCGCTCGGGGAGGCTTGCCCTGATCTTGAAATTGATAAATTCCACCTCGGAATCGGGGTAAGTCCTGCCATAGAGCTTCTCATACACGCCATCGAAGGCCTTTCTGATCCCGGGCCGCGTATGCACGGTAAACTCCTCGGCCGACACGGGCACGCTCACCTCCGCACCCTGTCCCACGAAGCGCATGTCGAGTGACCTTTCGTACCGGATCGTCTCCGGGCTCGCCTCTTTCCTGAATATCTTTTCCGCTTCGGTCTCTAAGCTCTTGAATATGGTCTCGATAATCCCGAATTCCACGTCCGCGAGTGCGGCCTTGTGGCTTCGAAGGAGATCGAAAGCCCTTGGCGCGGTAAAAAATCCCATGGCCGAGCCCACACCCGCATTGGGCGGCACGAGAAGACGGGGAGCGCCAAGCTTCTTTGCGAGCCCCCAGGCATGAACCGGTCCTGCCCCCCCGAAGGCGGTGATGGTCACGATCTTCGGATTTCCTCCCTTTTCCGCGATATGAGTCTTGGCGGCGGCCGCCATGGTCTCGTTGATGAGGTCATGGATGCCCCATACTGCCTGAATATAGGAGACGCCGAGGGGACCGGCGATCTTTTCCTCCACGCCCCGCCTTGCCCCAACCTTATCGAGCTTCATTTCACCGCCGAGAAAATAGTTCTCGTCGAGATAACCGAGGAGGAGATCGGCATCGGTTACGCAGGGGTCCTGCCCGCCCCTTCCGTAGCAAATAGGCCCCGGTGCTGCCCCCGAGCTCTCCGGACCGACTTGAAGTGTCCCGAGCTTGCTGACCTTCGCGATGCTTCCTCCTCCTGCGCCTATCTCCATGAGGTCCACCACGGGGACCTGAATGGTAAGCCCGCTCCCTTTCATGAAACGCTGGACCCGGCCGACCTCGAAGGTCGGCACCACGCCCGCGACCCCTTTCTGGATAAGGCACGATTTTGCCGTCGTGCCCCCCATATCGAAACAGAACATTTCCGGGATATTGAAGTGCTTGCCGTAATACTGGCCTGCGATGACCGCGGCCGTGGGTCCTGACTCGATGATCCGGACAGGGAATTCCGCCGCCGTCTCCACCGAGGTGATCCCGCCGCTGGAAAGCATGATGAAGAGCTTACCCCCGAAGCCCAGTGATTCGAGCCTGCCCGAGAGCTTTGAAAGGTACCGTCCGGTGAGGGGTTTTACATATGCATTGGTGACGGTGGTGCTCGTCCGCTCGTACTCCTTGATCTGGGGAAGGACATAATAAGAAATGGAGACCGAGACCCCCGGCGCCTCCTCCTCGATGATCTCCTTGAGCATCAGCTCATGAGAGGGGTTTTCAAAGGAATTGAGAAGGCAGACCGCGATCGACTCGATGCCCATGGCGAGGAGCTGCCTCACGACTTTTCGCGCCTCGGCCGGATCGAGGGCTTTCAGTACGCTCCCGTCGCTCCGTACCCTCTCGTCCACCTCGAGACGATATTTTCTCGGTACAAGGGGCAAGGGGAATTCGGCAAAGACATCATAGGGGGCGTAGCGTATCTCGCGCCCTATCTCCAGGACATCCCTGAAGCCCCTGGTGGTGATGAGCCCAGTCTTCGCTCCCTTTCTCTCGATTATGGAATTGATCACAAGGGTGGTGCCGTGGATCAGCTCGTCGAGCTTCCCCACGAATCCCGGGGCAGCGCTTTTGAGCGCCTCGATTCCCTCTTCCACGGCGTCCGAGGGGTCCGTGGGGGTGGTCAGGCACTTGCCCGTTTTTATCTCGCCGCTCTGATCGTCAAGGAGAACGAAATCAGTAAATGTGCCGCCTATATCGCAGCCCAGCCGAAAGCAATTGTCGCTCATACATTCCTCCACGCCCAACCTATGGGTACACCGGAATCAATAATCCCCCTGTGGATCAACAAGGGACCGACCTTGTCCCTTTCCCTTCCCGTACAACAATTTACCCTTCAGCCCGATCCGCGTTTAAAAGAGTCCGGGTTCCTGGAATTCTCCGAAGAGCTGACGGAAGATGTTCGTCATCTCCCCGACCGTCGCGTAGGCCTTGCAGCACTCGACGAGGGGAGGCATCACGTTTCCTCCCTCTTTCGCGGTCTTTTCAAGATTTTTGAGTGTCCGCGCCACCTCAGACGAGGACCTTTCCCGCTTGATCGCCTTCAGGCTCTCGATCTGCGTTTCCGCCGACTCGTAGGCATATTCGTGAAGCTCCACGTCCCTCGACTCGCCTTCCGTATAGATATTGACTCCTACTTTCAGGAGCTCGCCCGATTGGATCCCTTTTTCGAATTCATACGCTTGGCGGGCCACGAGCCTCTGCACGTAGCCGGTGGAGACCGCCTTCACGATGCCGCCCACCTTTTCGATCTTCGCCATCTCCTCTTCGATCTTGCCTTCCATTTCTTTGGTCAGGGTCTCGATAAAATAGCTGCCCGCCAGGGGGTCGACCGTATCCCTGAGGCCCATCTCGTCCATGAGGAGCTGGAGCGTGCGCAGAGACAGGAGCGCCGAATGGGGCGTGGGAATGGTGAAGGCCTCGTCATAACTGCATAGGGCGGTGGTCTGGGCGCCGGAGAGGGCCGCCACGAGGCCGTAATAGGCGCCCCTCATGATGTTGTTCTCCGGCTGGGCCTTGGTGAGACCGTATCCCCCGCCGCCGAAAAGGCCGCGCAGATACAGGTTCTGTGCTTTCTGCACGTTGTATTTCTCTCTTAAGTTCCTGGCCCAGAGCTTCCTCGCGGCCCTGAATTTCGCAATCTGCTCCCACATGTTACCGAAGACGTTGAGGTTAAAGGAAAACCTTCCCACGAAGTCCTCGGGGCTGTAACCCCTCGTGGACACGTTATCGATGTAGGCGTTGGCGATGAGGATGGCGCAGGCGATCTCCTGGGCCGGGGTCGCCCCCGATTCCCTGATATGGTACCCGCAGACACTTACCGGGTTCGTCCTGGGCAGCTTCGTCATGGAGTATTCGATGGTGTCGCCGATCAGTTTTACCGCCGGCTCGACGGGGAATATCCAGGCCCCCCTTCCGATCATCTCCTTAAGGATATCGTTCTGAGGGGTGGCGGATATCACCTCCGTGCCGTACCCTGCCAGCTCCCCCGCCGCCTGGTACATGGCGAGCATGATGGAGGCCACGGCATTTATGGTGAGGCCCGCGCCGATCTTATCGAACCGGATGTCCTTGAAGGCGACCTCGAAGTCACGCAGGGTATCGACCGCCATGCCCACCCTGCCCACTTCTCCGTACGCCATGGGGTCATCGGAGTCGTACCCCATCTGGGTCGGAAGATCGAAGGCCACGTTGAGCCCGGTCTGGCCGTGGGAGATCATGAGCTTGAACCGCTCGTTCGTCTCCGCGGGCGTGCCGAAGCCCGTGTACTGGCGCGTGGTCCAGGCCCTGGAGCGGTATCCCAGGGGGTGAATGCCCCGGGTAAAGGGATAATCGCCCGGGTCCGCCAGGTCGCGCTCGTAGGAGAAGCCTATGCGCTCGAGGTCTTCCGGGCCGTACACGGGTTTTACATGGATATCGGACTGGAGGATGACATCCTTGATCCCGCCTTTTTCGTCTTTTATATATTTTGCCACGCCCATTGTCTCCTCCTAACCCTTCTTTGCATGTGATGTGAGGAAGTCCACAATCTCCGAGAAAGGCGTGCCCCCCGGAAAGACCCCCGTAATGCCGAGCTCCTTAAGCTTCGGTACATCCTTGGCGGGTATTACCCCGCCGATCACCATCATCTTGTCTTCGATCTGCTTCTCCTTCACCTTCTCGACCAATCTTTTCGCAATAGGTATATGGGCGCCGCTCATAATGGAGAGACCGATCACGTCCACGTCCTCCTGCACGGCAATATCGACAATCTGATCGACCGTCTTGTGGAGGCCCGTGTAGATCACCTCCATGCCCGCTTCCTTAAGAGCATGGGCTACCACTTTTGCCCCCCGGTCGTGGCCGTCAAGACCCGGTTTCGATACCAATACTTTTATTCTCCGTTCTTCCGTCACTTTTCCCTCCTCAGGGGCACGCGGTTATTCGAGATGGCCTTCGCCCATCTCTTTCAATATGAAGCTCCTGCCCTGTAGTATGTGGGCCTTTACGATCCTCTCCACATTCTCCCTGTCTCCCCTGCGCATCGCTTCCACCATGGCCTCATGGCCTTCGATGGAGACCGCCACATTGGTTTTCGAGCTGAGCAGGGGTTTCCGGTATCTGGCGAGGTAGTCGGTAAAGGTATTTATTAGCTTGGAGAGCATCTCGCTTTGGGCCGCCTTGTAGATCATCTCGTGGAACTGGTTGTTGAGCTCCAGCACCTTCGCCATGTCTCCCCGTTTGAGCGCCTTTCTCGATGCCTCGATGCTCCTTTCAAGGACCTCGATCATCTCTTCACTCAGATGCTCGCATGCCTGGGCCGCCGCATAGCTTTCCAGGGCCGCCCTGATCCCAAAGGCCTCTTTCACATCCGCCTCCGATATCTTCTTCACGATGATCCCGCGGACGGGCAACCTCGTTACAAAACCGTACTGCTCGAGCCTCTTTATCGCCTCCCTCACGGGCACGCGGCTCACCTGCATCTTATCGGAGAGCTTCTGCTCCACGAGCCTCTGGCCGGGCTTCAGGTCTCCATTGATAATGGCGTTTTTCAGGAGCTTGTAGACTACCTCCGCCATGGATCTATGCTTGTCGACAGGGTCTATCCCTTTCAGGAATTCCCCGAGCTCCCCTTGCTGCTCTTTCGCCTCCGCCTTGCCTTTCACCATCCTGTTCTTATGCTCCCTTTCTTTTTTCCGTTTTGCCTATAATCATTCTTCCGAGAAAATCCTTGAGGATCTCGTGGGTTCCCCCGCCGTAAAGGAGGAAACGGGCATCCCTGAAATGGCGCTGAGGGTTATATTCGCGGGCGAATCCATTTGCGCCCCAGATCCTCGTTACCTCGTCCACCACCTTGAGGCATGTCTCGGTGGCGAACATCTTCGCCATGGCCGCTTCCTTGCGGGAAGAGAGCTTTTCCCGGAGCCTCCAGGCAGCCGAATAGATCATGAGCCTGCTCGCTTCCATCTCCGTGGCCATATCGGCGAATTTCGCCCTGATCAGCTGATACTCGCCGATGGCCTTGCCGAAGGCCACACGCTTGCGGGCATATTCGAGGCCTTCTTCATATGCGGCGGTGGCGATGCCGAGGGCCATGGCCCCGGTCATCACCCTCACCTCATCGAGTATCTCCCCGAGGTAATCAACGCCTTTATTGAGCTCCGCGCCCAGAAGGTTCTCTTCCGGCACCCTCACGTCTTCGAATACAAGCTCTCCCGTGACGGTCCCCCTGCAGCCGAGCTTATCGAGGACCTGTCCCGCGGAGAATCCGGGCGTCCCCTTTTCCACGAGGTAAAAGTTGAGGCCCTTAACTCCCAAAGAGGTATCGGTACTCGCCAGCACGGTGGCGAAATCGGCGACGGGGCCGTTGGTGATCCACTGCTTCGTTCCGTTAATCACCCATGAATCACCGTCTTTCACGGCCATGGTGCGGGTGGAGGCGAGGTCGGAGCCCGACTGGTCTTCGGTGAAGCACATGGTGGCAACCTTCTGTCCGGCCATCGCCGGATAAAGGCACCTCTTCTTTGCCTCTTCGGAGCCGAAACGAAAGATGAAATAGGTGCCCATGAGGATATTCATGATCACGCTCTGGGCAAAGCCCACGGAGCCGCGGGCAATCTGCTCGTAGAAGATCATGGCGGTCACGGGATCGGCGTTCATGCCCCCGATCTCTTCGGGATACCGCAGGCCGAGGTAGCCCAGCTTCGTGAATTCCCGCCACAGGTCCCATGGGAATTCATCCTTCTCGTCTATCTCGCCCGCCTTGGGTACGACCATACGGTTTACCGTATCGGTGATCATCTTTTTAAAGAATTCCTGTTCCTCTGTCAGCGCAAAATTCATTGAACCCTCCTTACAGGATATCTACTCATTATCTTCTTCCTCACGCGGGCAGGCCCCGATGGGAACCTTCGCCGGGTGACAGGAAGCTCTCTTTCGCGATCACCGTCTTCAGTATCTCCGAGGTGCCGCCTCCGAAAAGGAGGAAACGGGCATCCCTGAAGAACCGCTGGGCGGGGAATTCCTCGGCGATCCCATAGGCCCCGTGGATCCTCGTCACCTCGTCTACCACGTAACACGCTGTTTCCGTGGAGTGGAGCTTCGCCATGGCAGCCTCTTTCATGGGAAAGCCTCCCCGGTCCTTGAGCCATGCCGCATAGTAGGTGAGAAGCCACGCGGTGCGGATCCTCACTTCCATCTCGGCGATCTTCTCCTGGATAAGCTGGAATTTGCCGATTTGCTTGCCGAAGGCATGCCGCTCCTTCGCGTATTTAAGTCCCGCGGCGCGGGCACTTTCCGCGAGCCCGAGACCCAGGGCAGCGATCATGATCCTTATCTCCGAGAGGATGGCGTTCAGGTAGTAGGCGCCCTTGCCCTCCTCGCCCAGAAGGTTTTCTTTCGGGACCCTCACGTCCTCCAACATGAGCTCCCCGGCGTCGGTCCCCCTTGCGGCAATTTTCCCGATCTTCTGACCCAGGGAAAAACCGGGGGTCCCTTTCTCTATGAGGAAAAAGGCAATGCCCCCTACTCGCTTCGCGGGGTCGGTGGTGGCTGCCACGGTAAAAAAATCGGCGTGGCCGGCGTTGGTGATCCAGAGTTTTCTCCCTTTCAATATGTATCCGTCGCCGTCTCTGACCGCCCGGGTCCTGATGGCCCCGAGATCGGAGCCGCAGTCGGGCTCGGTGAAGGCGATGACCCCCATCTTTTCCCCTTTGATGGCCGGCACGAGAAGGCGCTCTTTCTGTTCCTCAGTGCCGAAACGGTGGATAAAATCGGTGCCCATGAGACACTGCATGGTCACGGTGGCCGCGAAACCGATGGAAACCTTTGCCAGCTCCTCCGCGAAGATGGTGAAGGTCGTGCAGTCGCCGGCCATGCCCCCGACTTTTTCGGGATACCTGATGCCGTAGTAGCCGAGCTTCCCCAATGAGCGGAAGACCTCCTTCGGGAACGCGTCTTCTTTGTCCATAGAGGCGGCATGGGGCGCCACCAATTCTTCCAGGGCCCGCGATATCCGGTCTCTAAAGAACCTCTGTCCGTCGGTAAAGCTGAAATCCATCGATTTTCACCCTCTCCGAAATCTATTCGTATCGGTTATAAAGATCATGAATCTCCGAGAATCCTGAGCATCGCTGTGTAAGGGTCGATCTTTCTCGCGTCCACGTCCTCCATGACCGCCCCGAGCGTTCCTTCCCGTTCCGCCTTTGCAAGGAATGACCGCCATAAGGATTCCTTTAAAAGGGCAAGTACTATCGCCCTCAAGCCTTCCTCTCTTTTGACCTGCCTCTTTCCCTCCCGCTCCAGATATTTCAGATGGGAGGCAAGGGCCTTGACGACCGCCTCGGTCCCCTCGCCTTTTCTCGCTTCCGTAAGGATCACCGGGGGCCGCCACCCTGAAGCTGCATCGGTCTCTGTCTCCATCACGGCGCATTCAAGATCGAGGGCAGTCTCTTCCGCCCCCCCTTTGTCTTTCTTATTCACTACGATGACATCCCCCACTTCCGCGATCCCCGCCTTGAGGAGCTGGATGTCGTCCCCGTAATCCGGGGTGAGGACCGAGACGGTGGTATCGGAAATTGTGGCAACGCCCATATCCGTCTGGCCGACCCCCACGCTCTCCACGAGGATCACGTCTTTCCCGAGGGCCTCCATTACATAGACGGCGCCCGGGGTAGCCCGTGAGATGCCCCCGGGATATCCCCTGTGAGCCATGGAGCGTATGAATACGCCTTCAAGTTTATCCGCATCATTCATTCGCAGGCGGTCGCCCAGGAAAGCTCCCCTTCCCCTCATGCTCGTGGGGTCGACGGCGATAATGCCCACTTTTTTGCCTTTGGCCGATAAATTAACGGCCATCTTATTAATAAGGGTACTCTTGCCCGTACCGGGAGAGCCGGTGACGCCGATGACGTGGCCGTGCCCTACGTGAGGGTAAAGCTCCGCGAGGGCGGCATATCCGGCCTCGCTCCCCTCCTCGATCATGGTGATAAGGCGCGCCGCGCTCATCTCGTTCCCCTCGCGTATTTTTTCCGCAAGTTCCGTCAAATTACCTTCTTTTCCGTAAACTCCTTCAGTTTTGCCTCATCATACCCGAGGATGGAGCGGTAGATCTCGTCATTGTGCTCTCCGAAACGGGGAGGAAAGGTCAGCTCCTTGCCGCTCTCCTTGAGAAAAGGCGTCATGAAGGGGGGCGGGGCCATCCATATCTTCGTACCCGTCTTCGGGTCGGTGCTCACGAGGAGGTTATCTTTTACATAGGGGTCCTCGAGCATATCTTCTATTTTATTGACTCTCGATATGGCGATGGTCGCCTTGTTGCACAGGTCGATCATCTCATCGGTGGTCCATGTCTTCATGATTTCCGTGATCTTCCGGTTCAGATTCTTCACGTCTTTGATTCGCCCCGAATTCTTCTCATATTCAGGTTTCGCCAGTGATTCGAAACCGGGGAGCTGGGTGAAGGAGGCCCACTGGCGGTCGTTTCCCACCGCGATATAGGCGAAGCCGTCCTTCGTCTCATAGACCGAGACAGGGGCGAAAAACTCGTGGGTGTTGCCCCTGCGGCTGATCTTGTTCCCGAAAGATTTGGTCAGTGTGACGGCTACCGTGAGCCAGGAAGTGCTCGACATGAACATAGAGAGGTCGATCCGCTCCCCCTCGCCCGTCATCGCCTTTTTATAGAGGGCCTTCATTACGAGGCCGTAAGCATGCTCGCTCGTGCCCATATCAGGCAGGGGGATGCCCAGCACCTCGGGGTCGCCGTCCGCCTCTCCGGTGAGCTCCATGAGACCGGAGCGGGCCTGGAGAATGGGGTCGTAGGCCGCCTCATTGCTATCGGGGCCGAAACCCGTGAGGCCGACCCAGATGATGTCGGGCTTTATGGACTTCAGGGTCTCGTAATCGATGCCGAGCTTTTCGTAGTTCCTAGGCAACTGGTTCGTGGCGAATATATCGACATCCAGTTTCGTAATGAGGTCTCTCAGTATATCCTTGCCCTCAGGCGCGGCCAGGTCAAGGGAGAGGGCCTTCTTGCCGGAATTTATTGCCATGAAATAGGTGTTCATCCGCTCTTCACCCAGGCGGTTCTCGCCGATCATGCGGTTCGGGTCCCCGTATACGGGGTGCTCGAGCCTTATGACCTTCACACCGTCCATGGCCATCCGGTAACTCAGGTAGGGAAGGACCGTAGCCTGTTCAAGGGATAGGAACGTAATATTTTTGAATATATTCATGTTGCCTCCTCGAAGATTATGAGATGAATATCCTTACCGCGACCCGGGAAAAAATTTTATTTGACACCCTTGACTATTTCGTATAACATAATTTCAATTATGGTATACCGTATCCAATATGAACTTAGTATAGGAGATCGTATTTTTCTTGTCAAGCAATTTTGTTTCAAAGATGGGTGTGCCCGATATTAAAGGAGAGTTTAATGAGATTGCCCTCTTTCGACGTGATTGAGCCGAAAACGATAAAGGAAGCGCTTCAGATTATGGCCGACCCTCCCGGGACCCTCAAGGTAATGGCGGGAGGAACGGAGCTTGTGAGCCTGATGAAGCTCCGTCTGGTCACTCCCCAGTTCGTACTGAGCACCAGAAGGATCGGCGCCCTTGCGGGGATAGAGGAAAAAAAGAAGGAGATCGTCATAGGCGCGGGTACGACCCTCCTCGAGATCGCGGAGTCCCCCCTGATCGGCGAAAGGTTCAAAGCCGCGGCGGAAGCTGCGTCCCAGGTTGCCGCCTATGCCGTCCAGGCAAGGGCCACGGTGGGGGGAAACCTTCTTCAGGGAACGCGGTGCCTCTTCTATAACCAGTCCGAGCTTCCCCGGAAAGGCCTGCCCGCCTGCCACAAGGCAGGAGGCAATGTGTGCAGTGCCGTGCCTGGATCGAAAAAATGCCTGAGCGCCTATCAGGGGGATATGGCCCCCGCCCTTATCAGTCTCGGCGCTATGGCCCATCTCAAATCGATAAAGGAATCGAGAAAAATCCCTGTTGCAGAGCTTTATACGGGAAACGGGAAGAACCCTCTCGCCCTGGCATCGGGCGAGCTCTTAACCCACCTGTCCATACCCCTGCCCCAGGGCGTCTACGGCTCTTCATATGAGAAGATCAGGATGAGGAAAGCCCTCGACTACCCTCTGGCCTCGGCCGCGGCCTTCGTCTCCCTGAAAGAGGGCGGTGTCGTGGATGTGCTCCGGGTGGTAATTGGAGCCGCGGGCAGCGCGCCCATACTTCTCTCCGAAGAATCTGCGTTATATAAAGGTGTTCATCTGGGAGAGAAAGAGATCGGCGAAATATCGGCCAGGGCTTTCAAGGCGGCGAGAGTCGTCGAGAACGGGCCGCTGCCGGGCGCATACAGGCGGAAGATGGTACAGGTCGCTGCCTCAAGGGCCCTCAAGGCCGCACTCCTCGACTGCAGCAGGAAAGGATAATTATGAAAGGAATAAAACGTGTCATTACCTTGAAAGTGAACGGGGATGTCCACGAAGTGGAGACTTACCCGAACCGCACGCTCCTCGAAGTGCTGCGGGAGGAGCTGAGCCTCACGGGGACGAAGGAAGGCTGCGGAGAAGGGGCATGCGGCTCCTGTACCGTGCTTCTCGACGGCAACCCGGTGAGGTCGTGCCTCCTTCTCGCAATAGATGCCCAGGACCGGGAAGTCACCACCATTGAAGGGCTCGCGGATGGGTCCCGGCTCGACCCCCTGCAGGACGCCTTCGTCGAGCACCACGCCATCCAGTGCGGCTTCTGCACGTCAGGCATGATCCTCACGGCAAGGGGGCTGCTCAACAGGCATCCTCATCCCACGGAAGACCAGATCAAGCTCGCCCTTTCGGGCAACGCGTGCCGCTGCACGGGGTATACGAAGATCATCGAAGCGGTGAAATCGGTCACCGAGGGCAGGGGGTAAGGTCAATGAAAAAATACTCATATGTGGGTAAGAGCGCCAAAAGAATTGATACGGCCTCAAAGGCATGCGGTGAAGTCCTTTTTACCGCTGACCTGACACTCCCGCGGATGCTCGTGGGCAAGGTGCTGAGGTCGCCCCATTCCCACGCACGAATAGTCAGCATCGATACATCGAAAGCGGAAAAGCTCCCGGGCGTCAAGGCGGTAGTTACCGGCAAGGACGGCTTCGGAGAGAAATGGGGCGTATTCCGCTACACCCAGGACCAGGCGTTCATGCCCACCGACAAGGTTCGCTACGTGGGAGAAGAGGTCGCCGCCGTTGCCGCGGTGGACGAGGATACAGCGCTGGCCGCCCTTGATCTCATCGACGTCCGATACGAATTACTCCCGCCCGTCTATACGATCGAGGAGGCCATGGCCGAAGGCGCCCCCCTCATCCATGAAGACAAACCGGGCAACCTCAATATCCATGTGAATATCGACGTAGGAGACGTGGAAAAAGGCTTCCGCGATTCCTATCTCATCGTGGAAGACGAATTCTCCGCCCCTGAAGATTCCTATTTCCAGTCCGAGCCTTACGCGGTAGTAGCCCAATTCGATAATAACGGCAATTTAGAGATCTGGATGCCCAACGCGGGGCCCCACCTCAAGGCAAAGCCCCTTTCGAACTGTCTCCACATGCCCTTAAGCAAGGTCCGGGTGAGAAAGATCGCCATAGGAGGCCACTTTGGAGGCAGAAGCGAGATCAACCCCGCGGACGTGGTCTGCGCCTTTCTCGCCAAAAAGGCGAAGCTGCCGGTGAAGATCGTCTATACGAGGGAAGAGAACTCCGTGTGCACCCGCCAGGGCCACGGCATGAAGGTGAAGATCAAGACCGGGGTCGATAAATACGGCAAGGTCCTCGCAAGGGATATCACCTCATACCTTGACGGCGGCGCCTATTCGAGCACGGGCCCTATCGCGGTGAGCGTCCCTTTCCTCTGCATGGAGCAGGCCTACCGCATGGACAACGTGCGCTTCAACGGCTACAGGATATTTACGAATAAGCCCATCAGGGGGATGATAAGGATTCACGGCCGCGCCTTCGGGACAGGGGTCGACCTCCAGCTCGACATGATCGGAGAGAAGCTCGGCATCGACCCCATAGAGATGCGCCTTCGCAATGCCCGGCAGCCGGGCGACACGACCCCCACGAAATCCTTCGTGGCAAGCTGCGGCCTTTCCGAGACCATCAAGATAACGGCCGAACATTCCCATTTCATGGAGAAGTTCAATAAGCTCCCCCCTTTCCACGGGATAGGGATAGGGGTTAATTCAGTGCAGACGGGCTTTCCCATGGGCATCCGGGGCGGCTCACAGGCCTTCATCAAATTCACGGAAGACGGGACGGTTACGGTCATATCGGGGGTCGTCGATAACGGTCAGGGGAACGACAATATGATCGTCCAGATCACCTCGGAGGAGCTCGGGCTCCCGCCCGAAGACATACAGCTCGTCACCGCCGATACAGAGGTCACGCCGAGCGACCCCGGCTCCTATTCCATGTGCGAGACCTTCGTCGGGGGCAATGCGGTGAGGCTCGCCGCAATCGACGCGAAAGAGCAGCTCTTCGGGGTTGCCGCGCCCATGCTCAAGGCGGATGCGAAAGACCTTGTCGCGAAAGACCGAAAGATCATGGTCAAAGACCACCCGGAGATCAGTATCTCCTTAGGTAAAGCGGTGAGGACGGCTTTGGCCCGGGGTCAGTCGATCAGCGGCCAGGGCTCGTACTGGCCCAAGGTCGATCCCAAGAGGGAATGGGTGGAGAACCCCTACGGACAGCTCTGCGAGGCCTTCTCTTTCGGCGCAACCATCGCCGAGGTAAAAGTGGACCCCGAGACCGGAATGGTCGAGGTCATCGAGGTCTGGGCGGCCCAGGACCTGGGCATGGCCTTGAACCCCAAGGTAGTGGAAGGCCAGTTCGAAGGCGGCATCGCCATGGGCGGCCAGGGCGGCATGCTTACCGAGTACCACCTCTGGAACAAAGGGCGTGTGCTGAATCCGAATCAGCTCGAATACAAGGTTCCTCTCGCGGCGGATATGCCGAAGATCAACTGCTATATCGTGGAGACCATTGATCCGAACGGGCCTTACGGGGCGAAGGAGTCGGGCATGTCCGTCTCCATGTCGGCGGCCCAGGCCTATTGCGGCGCCATATGCAACGCAATCGGGGTCTACATAAAGGAGTACCCGATTACGCCCGACAAGATACTGAAGGCCCTTGAAGAGAAGAATAAGAGTGACAATAATAAAAAGCAGAAGAAATAACAGGTCTCGCGCTCGCTGATCGTAATGAAACGAGAAAGGAGTCTCCATGAAAATCAGTAAAATAGATCATCTCTGCCTTGTGGTCCGTGATCTGGAAGCAGCGAAGAAGACCTACCAAAACGACCTGGGGCTTACGCCCGACGTGGAGTATGAAGCGCCCCAGGAGAGCATCAAGGTCGCACGCTATTACATAGGAGAGGTCGCGGTCGAACTCATGGAGCCCACGAGCCCCGACAGCGAAGTAGGGAGATTCATCGAGCATAAGGGCGAAGGACTCTTCCTCATCTCCTACAAGGTCGACAGTGTCGACGACGCACTCAAGGAATTAAAAGACAAAGGGGTTCCCCTCATCGACGAGAAACCACGTCATCTATTTGGCAACAGGTATGCGTTTATTCACCATCCGGGAAAACTTTACGGCGCTTTGACGGAAATACTGGACGGCGATTTCGATATTAATGCGAAATCCTGAATAAACCACTGGTGCATTTTTTCAAAAAAATATAACATACTTTGGTATACAGTTTTATAGTAGGCCTACTCCATTGAAAAGGGGGTGAGATTTAGCTTTAAGCTACTAATCTTATACCGAAAAAGGGGGTCCCTCATGGTCAGTAAGAGAGTATGTTTAGTTTTGGCATTATGCGCATTTTCGGCGGTTTTATTTCTTAGCGCTCCTCCCGAGAGTATGGGTCAGAGTGTGATAACCCTCAAATATGCAAACTTCCCGCCTGCCACGACCTTTCCGTGCGTGCAGATGGAGAGGTGGGCGAAGGAAGTGGAAAAGAGGACCAGCGGCAAGGTAAAGGTCCAGACTTTCCCCGGCGGGACCCTGCTTCCCGCGAAGAATATCTTTGACGGCGTCCTGACCGGCATGGCAGACATCGGCAACTTCGCCATGAGCTACCAGCCGGGCCGCTTCCCCATCTCGGAGGCGGTCGACCTGCCCCTGGGCTTCAGAAGCGCCCGTGCCGCGAGCCTCGCTCTCTACGACCTCGTTGAAAAATATCAGCCCAAGGAGTTCGAGAAGGTAAAGATCATCACCCTCTTCACCTGCCCGCCCGCGGACATCATGTCGAGTAAGCCCGTCAGGTCGCTCAAGGACCTTAAAGGCATGGAGCTTCGCGTATCCGGCACGGGCTCCGACGTGATCAAGCGTCTCGGGGGCATCCCCGTTGCCATGCCCCAGTCCGAAACACCCGAGGCCATTCAGAAGGGTGTGGTCAAAGGGATCGTCTCTTCCATGGAGGTCCTCAAGGACTTCAACTTCGCCGCCTACTGCCCCTTTGCCACGGACACGAACCTTTTCGTGGTCTCCTTTGCCGTGGTCATGAACAAGGACAAGTGGAACTCCCTGCCCGCCGACGTGAAGAAGGTGCTCGACGACCTGAGGCGCGAGCAGGCGGACTGGACGGGTAAATATGTGGACGACCATGTGGCGGAAGCCCTCACATGGTCGAAGCAGAAGTATAATCATCAGGTAATCCAGCTCCCCGCCGCGGAAAAGGCGGAGATACCCAAGCTCCTGAAGCCCATGATCGACGACTACATCAAGAGGGTAAGCGGACAGGGCCTTCCGGGAGATCAGATCGTAAAGGACGTACTTCTTCTGAAAGCGAAATATGACAAGAACGGTAAATGAAAAGCACGTGATTGAAGGGCAGCGGGGGCCCGGTTGGACCCCCCACGCCCTCGTTTCGTAAGCGGAGGCAATAATGGATTACCTGGATAGAATAAACCTCTTCCTCAACAAGATCCTCTTGATCCTGGGCGGGATCGCGGTCTTAAGTCTTATGAGCCTCGCCACGGGCAACGTGGTGCTCAGGATCTTTCATATCCCCTTCAGGGGCGCCTATGAGATCGTCTCCTTTCTGGGAGCGGTGGTGATCGCCTTCGCTCTCGGCTACACTCAGAAGAGAAAAGACCACATCGTCGTCGATATCCTTACCGAAAAATTCCCCAAAAAATTGAACAGGGTCCTCGATAGGATCAATTACTTCGTGACCCTCCTCTTCTTTTCCGTCATTACATGGCAGACCTATGTATGGGGGATGAAGATATGGGATTCGAACGAGGTGTCGGAGACCCTGAAGGTGATCTACTACCCCTTCGTCTTTTGCGTCTCCCTCGGGTTCGGGGTGCTGGCCCTCACCCTCCTGGTCGATCTTTTGAAGACATTCCGCAAGAAAGGGGAGATTTAGTTATGGAAGGACCAATCGTCGGCATATACGGCATTATCGTGATGTTCGCCATCCTGTTCCTGTTCAAGATCCCGGCGGGGTTCACCATGGCCCTCGTCGGCTTCCTGGGGGTCGCCTACGTGACGTCCCTCAAAGCCGCCCTGGGCATGATCGGCACGGAGATGTGGAATATCTTCTCGAGCTACGGCCTCACCGTAATTCCCATGTTCATCCTGGTCGGGGAGTTCGCCCACTACGGGGGCTACAACAACAGCCTCTACAAGGCCACCTACAAATGGTTCGGTCATTACAAGGGCGGTCTCGCCATCACCACCGTCATGGCCTGCGCGATCTTCTCCGCCATCAGCGGCTCGAATACGGCAACCGCCGCAACCATGAGCACGGTGGCCATCCCGGAGATGAAGAAGTACAACTACCATCCCCAGCTCAGTGCGGGCTCCGTGGCAGCGGGCGCAACATTAGGGGTCCTCATACCTCCGAGCATCGTCCTCGTGGTCTACGGCCTCTACACGGGCCAATCGATCGGCAAGCTCTTTTTCGGAAACGTGATACCGAGCGCCATCCTGACCATCCTCATCGCGGCGACGGTCTTCTACATCTGCTGGCGCCACCCCACCTGGGGACCGAAAGGCCCGAGGAGCACCTGGATGGAGAGGATCAAGGCCCTGCCCGACCTCATCGATATCATCATACTCTTCGTCATCATCATGTACGCCCTCTTCACAGGCGTGGTAACCGCCACGGAGGCGGCGGCGGCAAGCTGCGCCATCGCGCTGGTCCTCTGCGTGGCAAGGCAAAAGATCACCTGGGACGGTTTCCTGAAATCGATCATCGACACCCTGCGCATCTCCTGCCTGGTCTTCATGATCGTGGCCGGGGCCGTGATCTTCGGCAGGTTCCTGGCCGTCACGCGCTTACCCTATGAGGCGGCAAATATCATATCGAACCTGGCGCTCCCCAACTGGGTCCTCTTCTGGATCATCATGCTCTGCTACATAGTAGGCGGGTGCGTGATGGACGCCCTGGCGTTCCTTCTGGTCTCTCTTCCCATCTTCTATCCCATAGTAATGCAGATGGGCTATGATCCCATATGGTTCGGCCAGGTGATATGCATAGTGACCACCATGGGCAGCATCATGCCGCCCATTGGGATATGCTGCTACGTGGTAGCCGGAATGGCAAAGGAGATCCCCCTGGGGACTGTCTTCAGAGGCAGTCTCTATTATATCCCGTCCTACATAATCAGCATAATCCTCCTCATGCTCTTCCCCTACGCGACGGTGCTGGTGCTGTCGAATATAGTTAAATAAAATACGGAGATCAGGGCAAAGTCGCCGCACCTATAGGTGCGGCGACTTGCTGTTTTTATGGAGAGTGTTCACTCGGACGGACGGGGGAAGAGCACGGAGACTCCAGCCGGCTACAATTTATTTAAAAACATTAATATGGATGCCGGGAACTAACTCGTTTGGGAGGCGGAGCAGGTAGGCTCCTTTTTGGCAAATTGATAGTTATTTGCTGGATTTAAAAGGTATCCATTCGTTTCTCAGCTTAATATGGATGGAGGCACGGGGAGGGAAGCCTAGATGTGAGTGCGCTGTGAGCATTGCAACCGC
>DASXUJ010000105.1 GCA_036504895.1 Syntrophorhabdaceae bacterium | reverse complement strand
TGCCTATCGAGCGGTAAGGCTATTGCGGCTTCTGGCTCAATGGTAGTAGGTGAAGGGGAGAGAATGTCGGGCTTTTGAACAAAATCATCGGCACATAAAGATATACCTCTCTTTTCTGCCAACGCTAACAATATGCCATGCCATTTTGCGGGTATTATCCCTGTTGCCGCCCAATGCTGGACGGTGCTTTGACCTTTACCTATAAATCTAGCAAGTTGGGATTGCCCGCCGAATTTTTCTATGATAGTTTTGGCTATGTTCATGGGTACGTACCCCCTTTATTGGTAACTACTAAAGGAATAGTACCAGTATTATTGGTCTGCTGTCAAGTTTATAATTGGTAGGTGAATTATTTCTTAGACTTCCACCTCTTTTCCGCCGCCTTCTTAGCTATCTCCTTCCTCTTCTCCGGGGTAAGTTTCTCCGCTCTAGCCTTGCCCCCTTTCAACCCTCCCTTTCTTCCTATCTCCGCAAGATAAGCCGATATAGGTGATCTCTCTTTAACTGGTTCCGTCGGTTGTTCCGGTTCCGGTGGCTTCTCTTCTTCGGTAGCCATGCGCACCACTTCAAAGGCTAGCTTATTGGGGTCTTTAGGTAACTTCTTGCTCGGTTTCTTCATACATAGAGTATGCCACAGATACTAAAGCCGGTCAAGGATGAGAGAAATCAAACTGAGTCACTACCAGAAAGAGAAACCAGTGTGTCGATTCAAACACGTCAATAAAAATAACCTCCTAATAACCCACAAATAAGTCCCCAAACTCCCTGATGGTCGGACTGTGGGGGGGGGGTTGTTCCTGGAGCGACTTGTGTAGGGACTGAGGGACCCTGCAGCGGAGGGCTTCGGTGACGGCGTAGCCCGGCACGCGCGTTCGGATAGGTGGATCGGGCCCAGAAAACCAGTTGGTTTGCGGACGACCGATATGCCAAATTCTAAGAACTGGCTGCGCACTGAGCGTGAGGAGTCCGGGAGCGTCTTGGGCCCAGCCATGGAGCAGCCGGAGCGGAGGGAATAGCCCCCGCAAGCCCGACCATCCCGCTCCCATCCAACATCCCGGTCAAGGTGTGCGTTGTGCCTTGTCCTGTGGTCCTCATTTGATATCTCTTTCCGTATTCAAGTATAATCTCATACCCGAATTGAAAATCGGCATACCTGTAATGATGATAGAGAAAAGTCTTCACGATCTGAAAGCGCTTGTACGCGTTTCTTTGGGCGAGATCCCTCCGGACCTTTATATAAAGGGTGCGGAGATTGCCGACGTCTATAGCGGCACCCTCTTTCGAGGGAACATCTGGGTTTACAAGCACTGGATCGCCTATATGGGCGATAAAGAGCCGCCCCTTGGCGAACAGACGGTTGTGATCGACGGCCGCGGCAAGGTGGCCTCGCCGGGGTATGTGGATGCTCATGGGCATGGGGATTTGTTTTTTAATCCTGCCACCTTCGCCGAGGTGGCGATCACCAAAGGGGCGACAACCGTCTTTAGCGATGCCCAGGATATGGTCGATGCCATCGGGGTAACGGGGTTTGTGGCGGTCCTGAAGGCGGCGCCCGGATTTGCGACCAAGTACCTCTGGAGCGTGCCTGCCACTTATCCACCTTATCCGGACGTGGAGGGCGGGGAGCTTTACTCGCTTGAGGACGTCCGAATGCTCTTTTCCACGTTCAAGGAATGCGTCGCCGTGAGCGAACTCTCCTCTTATATGAGGATACTGAGGAACGACGAGGCCATTCTCGAGCGGATGCATCTTGCGGAGTCCTTCGGGCGAAATATCGAGGGCCATACCCTTGGCGCCTCGTACGATAAGCTCAATACTTTGGCGGCGGCCGGGATCACTTCGTGCCACGAGTCGATTACGGGTGCGGACCTTAAGAACAGAGTGCGCCTCGGGCTTTCTGCCATGATCCGCCACAGCTCCATACGGAGTGACCTGGAAGAGCTCTGTGCCACCGCGCGCGATCTTCCCAAAGATTCCCTCATGCTCGTTTCGGACGGGATATTCGCGGATGACCTCTGCGAAAAGGGCTACATGGATTATGTGGTGGCCGAGGCCATGCGCTATGGCCTTGCCCCCATGGATGCGATCAGGATGGCGACCCTCAACCCTGCCCGGTACCTGAAGGTGGATCGGGAGGTGGGGAGCATCGCACCGGGCCGGATCGCCGATATCCTGCTTCTCGAGAGTCTGGATCGTCCCACGCCTCTTGCGGTAATCGAAAAGGGCCGGCTGGTTGCGGAGGAGGGGCGTCTCCTCGTTTCGTCGGCGCCTTTTCCTGATTTGAGAAACCGGCACTATCCTTACGTTTTTCATAAAGTGGAGTCCTCCGATTTCGTAATCGAGACGCGCGGCAGGGATACGGTTCCTGTCATCGACCTGGCGGACAAGACCGTGACCCGCAGGCTCGATTGCGTCCTCCCGCAGGAAGGGGGCGCCTTTCTGCCCGATAAGGCGGGCGACATCAGGAAGGCGGTCTATACCCGGCGTGACCTGCTCCAGTGGGGAAAGGGCTTTGTCCGGGGCATAGGGGCCGATATAGGCGGCATGGCGACGAGCGTGGCCCACGAGACCCACGGGCTTCTCGTCCTCGGCTTCGACGATCTGGATATGGCCCTTGCGGCCAACGAGGTCCTTTCCATGGGGGGAGGGCTTGTCCTCGCCCACCGGGGAGAGATCATCCATCGTCTCGCCCTGCCTGTGGGGGCGATCATGTCGGACCTTCCGATCAGGGAGCTCGCGCGGGAGCTGACCCGGGTAAAGGACCTCATGAGACAGAGGGGAAGCGCCCTCGAAGATCCATTCCTTACCGCGACCTATCTTACGTTGACATCTATTATAGAGCTCAGGCTCACCGTCTCGGGCGTCTATGATGTGAAAAAAGGTGAAATCATATTTTGAAAAAAACGGCGAAAGAAAAACCGATGCGCAAGGCACCGAAAAAGAAGAAGAAAAGAGGCATCCTCTTTTACCTTATCCTCCTCCTGGTGGTCTCCCTCGCCTTCCTCTGCGTGGGCTCCTATATCTTCGTAATCGCCGACATCCCCTCCGTGGCCGCCCTCAAGCACCTGAAGAACAAACCCGTGACCACCGTCTATGGGGCCAGCGACGAGGTGGTCTACCTCCTCGTGCCCGACAACCGGATCTTCGTCGATTACGAGAAAATCCCGCGGTATGTGAAGGATGCCTTTCTCGCGGCCGAGGACGCCGATTTTTTCAAACATGGGGCCCTCGACCCCCAATCGATTCTCCGGGCCCTCGTGAAAGACCTGATGTACGGCAGGATGGCCCAGGGTGGGTCCACCATTACCCAGCAGGTGATCAAATCCCTGATCCTGGGGCCTGAGAAGAGCATATTCAGGAAGATGCGGGAGGCGATCCTCTCCTACAGGCTGGAGCATTACTGCACGAAAAAGGAGATCCTTAACCTCTACCTCAACAATATCTACATGGGCCACGGCGTCTTCGGCATCGAGGCGGCCTCCCAGGTCTATTTCGGGAAGCACGTGGGCCAGGTGACAAGGGCCGAGGCAGCCCTTCTCGCGGGACTCGTCCAGGCGCCCTCGCGGTATACGCCGAAAAAGCACCCGGGCAATGCGCGGATGAGGCAGGAATACGTGATCGACCAGATGTATGCAAAGAAATTCGTCGACGAGAGGCGAAAGAGGGAGATGCTCCTGGAGAAGGTTCGCATCACGGAGGATAACGGCGTCTTCAAAGAGAGCTATTTCAAGGACTATATCCTGAAATATGTGGAAGAGAAGTACGGGAAGGGCATACTCTCCCGGCGGCCCCTCAAGATCTATGCGACCGTGGACGGCGGGCTTCAGAGGCTCGCCGAGGAGTCGATGAAACGGGGGCTCAATGTCTATGAGCAGAGAAAAGGGGATTACGCGGTCCAGTACCAGCTTCCCAGGAGGAAATGGGACGATTTCATGAAGGCGAGCGAGAAGGATATCAAGCTTTCCGGTCTCAAGGCGGGCGCCATCTATGATCTGCTCATATCGGAGAGGACCAGGGAGGGTTATACGGTGCTTGCGGGCCAGGCGAAGGGCCACATGACCCTCGACAGCTTCCCCTTTCAGCCTGGAGACGTGACGCGGGGCCAATTCATTGGCCCCGATAAGCATAAAATCAATCAGTTCCAGGCGATAAAGAGCATGAAGGTGGAAGGGGCCCTCATCTGCATGGACGTCGAGACCGGCTCCGTGCGCGCCATGGTCGGAGGCCGCGATTTCGAGGGCAGTCCCTACAACCGGGCCACCTCCGCAATGGTCCAGTCAGGGAGCGCCTTCAAACCCTTCATATACCTCGCGGCTTTGAAAAAGGGCTACGACCTGGACTCGATGATCGCGGATGATGCAAAGACCTATTCCATGGGGGCGGGCAAGTCCTGGACCCCCAGGAACTATGACGGGAAATACGACGGTCCCATCTCAATAAAGGATGCCGTGGCCTATTCCAAGAATGCGGCGGCAGTCCGGCTCCTCGAAGAGGTGGGGATCGGCTCGGTAAAGCAGGGCTTAAAGGAATTGGGTATCGAGGCGGAGATACCGAACAACCTCTCGATCGCCCTCGGCTCCGCCAATATGACCCTTCTCGATCTCGTAAAGGGGTTCGCTGCCTTTGCCAACGGCGGCTACAGGGTGAGACCGCTCTTCGTGAGAAAGATACAGGACTCCAGGGGAGAGATTCTCGAAGAAAACGGGGTGGTAAAAGAACGGGCCATACCCCCGGAGGTGGCCTACAAGATGAACCTCCTCCTCAAAGGTCCCGTGGAATACGGTACCGCGAAAGGGGTGGCCTCGCGGCTCGGATATCCCCTGGCAGGCAAGACCGGCACCACGAACAACTACTATGACGCCCTCTTTATAGGTTATTCGCCCCACATCTCCACCGGCGTCTGGGTAGGGTTCGATGCGCGGACATCTTTGGGAAAGGGGGAAAGCGGGGCGCGGGTCTGTCTCCCCATATGGATGCAGTTCATGGGGTCGGCGCTACGGCGATGGCCTACGGACGATTTCAGCCTTGTCTATGACGCGGTCCCCGTGGAATCGCCTCACCCGGATACGACCGGGCCTTTGGGTCCACCCAAAGCATCCCATGAGATGCCGGCAGCAAACCCGTCTACGCCCTATAACTAAGGGCGGAGGTATTTATCCATCTCCCTAGAGGGGGATGTCGTCTTCTTCTATCTCGGGAATGAAGTCTTCCTCGAAGTGGCCCTGGGGACCGGGCGCCGCCCTTCTCTCGCCGCTGTCTCCCTGGGTGCCGGTGCCGAGCATCTTCATGTTATCGGCCACGATCTCGAAGGTCCTTCTCTTTACGCCGTCCCTTCCCTCGTACTCCCGGGACTGGATCTTGCCCTCCACAAAGACGAGCCGGCCTTTCTTCAGGTATTCCCCCGCGATCTCGCCCAACCGCCTCCAGGCGACGATACGATGCCACTCGGTCTTCTCCTGCTTCACGCCGTTTCTGTCTTTTCTGACCTCGCTGGTCGCCACGTTGAAGGTAGCGACCGCCACGCCGTCCGCCGTGTGGCGCAACTCAGGGTCTGCTCCAAGTCTTCCTATGATCATCGCTTTGTTTAAACTTGACATGTGGTTTGAACCCCCTCGTTTTGGTCAGAGCCTTTACTTTAAGTAAAAGTATAGTATATGGGGGGAAAAGTCAACGAATCTCAAACAGGCTAAATGTCCCCGATTCAAACCCCCCGTCGACAGCGCTCAAATCAAGAGGAAGCCTATAAAGTGGTCCACATTGGACCATATCGCCTGTGCACCGGCCAAAGGACAGAATCCCGTAATTAAAGGTTTCACAAGAGTATCTTTCTTTTTATTCGCACAGATAGCCTGTATTTAATAAAAACCACGAATAAATGGTCCAAAGCGTATCAACCTGTGCGCGCGAAATAGACCCCAAGGAATGGTTCTGCACTCGAGAATGCCGAAAAATGGGTTATTTGCCTTTCCCGGCGCGTCTTTGAGCCCCACTGCTTCTGGTATGGGCCTTGCAATACAGGGGATGGGCAGAGAAAGTGATCACAAATGGACCAATACCATAAGACTTCCGGAACCGCCCGAGCCGGAAGGTAAATGAAGGAGAGGGGACAATGGAAAGTTTTACCTGGTGGACAGATGAGCAGATAAAGTTCGCGGAAGAAGTGGAAGACTTTGTAGCCAGCGTAATGCCGAGGGACGCGGAGACCCGGTGGACCCGGGAATTTCCGTGGGATATCTTCGAGAAAATAGGGAAGAAGAAATATGCGGGCGCGGCGGTCCCGAAGGAATATGGCGGCCTGGGCCTGGGCTGCACCGGTGCATGCATAGTGGCCGAGGCCTTCGGACCCATGCCCGGGATCAACAGGGCACTGGGATCGAATATGCTGGGCGGCCTGCACCAGTTCCTGGGACACGGCACGGAGGAACAGAAGAGAAAATACCTCCCCCGCCTGGTCAACGGCGAGATGGGTGCAATCGTGATTACCGAGCCTGTGGCGGGCACCGACGCGTCGGCCATGACCATGGAGGCGAGACGGGAGGGGGATGTCTATATACTGAACGGGAAGAAGAGGTTCGTCTCCTCCGCGGGCGTGGCGACCCGGCACATCGTCTACGGCAGGACGAGCAATGACCCGGAGGTGATCCGGAAGCACCGTCACCTCACCGCATTCGTGATCGAGAAAGGCGTGAAAGGCTTCACCGTGGAAAAGATAAACGAGATCATCGCCTTCAAGAACGTCCAGAACGGGGTCCTCGACTTCGACAACGTGGCAGTCTCAGTGGCCGACCGGATCGGCGATGAGGGTGACGGATGGGCGGTCATGACGGGAGGCCTCAACTTCGAGCGCACCCTTATCTCCGCCCAGGCAATGGGTCTTTTGGGAGAGCTCGTGAGGGGCGCGGTGCCCTATACGGAACGGCGGGTCCAGTTCGGCTCCCCCACCATCGACCTTGCCACCAACCAGTTCAAGATCGCAGACCTCGTGATACGGATGAGGACCACCAGGGTTCTCACGTACCATACGGCATATATGTGGGATATCGGCAAGGATACGACCATCGACTCCAACCTCGTCAAGGTCTTTAACCTCGACGCGGCCATGGCGGGAAGCCTCGACGCCATACAGCTCGTGGGCGGAGACGGCACGACCGCCTTCTATCCCCTGGAAGATATCATGAAGACGGCAAAGGTCGATTCCATCGCCGGAGGAAGCATGGAGGCGTGCCGTCTCGTCATCTTCAGGAACGCCATGAAGCGCATGAAGGATGAGATGAAGATGCGGCGCCGGGAGCCCCACCCGGAAATGGGCGTGCCCATACCCGTGTACGGTCCGCAAATAAAGGAGAAGAATGTCACCGCGGAGAGGCTCCTCGGCTTTCTCGCCGAAGATTACCGGGTCAACCCGGGACTTTTCATGAGCCGGGAGGATATACAGGACGCCTTCGAAATAGACGATCCGGCCCTCGACGCCCTCCTGATCTCCATGGAGAAAAGCGGCCTGGTCTGGCTCAACAAGACCAAAAAAGGCATCCAGCTCGCGAAAGCCTCATACGAGGGCCTCAAAAAAGCGAACCCCCCGGAGCACTACCAATGGTTCCCGGAGTGGATAGACAGGGGAAGGGACAGGGTTTTCTAAGCCTCCCCTATCTTCCGGTAGAGCTTCCTCCTGCTGATCCCGAGAAGGCGGGCTGCCTTGCTCTTGTTGCCTCCTACGGAGTTGAGGACCGATTCCACGTATTCCCTCTCGATCCGGGAAAGTTCGGCAACACCGTCCGAGGATTGAGTCCCGGGCGCAGGAACTCTTCCGGTCGCAGGCTTCTCCATCATGGTCTGGGGGAAGTCCTCCACCTTGATCTCGCTCCTGTTGCCGGAGATAAGCACCATCCGTTCGAGCACATTTGCGAGCTCGCGGACGTTGCCCGGCCATGAATAGTCCATGAGCAGGTCGGTAACCTCCGGAGATAATATCTTTTTCCTGCCTCCCCGGGCGAGCTTCTGGAGGAAATGGTCCACGAGAAGGGGGATGTCGTCTTTCCGTTCCCTTAATGGGGGGACCACGATGGTAAAGGCATTGAGCCGGTAAAAAAGGTCCTTGCGGAAGTTCTTCTCCTTCACCTCTTCCTCGAGGGACTTATTGGTGGCGAAAAGGAAGCGCACGTCCACCTTCGTTTCCTGGGTGTCCCCGAGTCTCCTGAAGACGCCCGTCTCCAGGACCCGCAGGAATTTCGCCTGGATCCCGAGGTCCATGTCGCCCACCTCGTCCATGAAAAAGGTGCCCGTGTTGGCGATCTTGAGGAGGCCGATCTTGTCGTTGGCCGCTCCGGTGAAGGCCCCTTTCTTATAGCCGAAAAGCTCGCTCTCCACCATTGTCTCCTGGAGGGAGCTCGAATTGATCACCACAAGGGGGTTGATGCTCCGGGCGCTGCGCGCATGGATCGCCCTGGCCACCAGCTCCTTGCCCACCCCAGTCTCGCCCAATATAAGGACCGGGGCGTTCGAGGCGGCCACGAGAGATATCATCTCCTTTACGTCCCGTATGGCCTTGCTCTCCCCGATGAAGGTTTGCCGGGGACTCGCCCGGTGGAGTTGCTCTTCGAGGAGGACGTTCTTTTCCGCAAGGGAGATCTTTTCGTCGACCCTCTCGGTCACCTCTTCGATGATGCAGAGGAGGCCCTTCATCTCGCCTGAATCGCCCCGCAAAGGGACGCCGTTGAAATCGATATAATGGGGTCTCGTGCCGAAGAAGCTCGTATAGGGGAAATCGCGCAGCTGAAAGGCCTTGCCTTTCAGCCCCTTCCGGATGTAATCGGCCAGGCCGGATTTTATTGTGTAGGGGTTGGTGAGCCAGTTGAAGCCGATGAGCTTCTCTTCCGTCTCGGCGCCGAGCCCCGACAACCGGGCCAGGGCAGGGTTAACGCTCGTAAACGTGCCGTCGAGGGCGAGAGTGAAGATGGCGACGGGGGCATTATGGATAATGGCCTTGTTGAAATCGTGGAGCCGCTTCAGCTCCGTCTCCGCCCTCTTCTGCTCCGTAATGTCCTGGACCATTTCAATGACATACTGAAAGCCGTCGTCCAGCTCCTTGCGAAGGGGTGTGGCGGTAAGGAGATAGGAGCGTATCTGCCCCTTTCTCTCCTTCTCGATGACGAGGCGCTCGGTTTTGCCCGTCGCGAAAGTCTTGAGCACGGGGCAGCCTTCGCAGGGCTTGTCGCGGCCATGCACCTCCCGGTAGCATTCCCGGCTGCCGGGGGCGTGAAAGCCTTCGATATGAAGCCAGCGGGAGCGGCGGGTGTTGAGACCCTGGATGGCAAGGTTCCTGTCCAGGGCATAAATAGCCACCTCCAACGAATCGACGATAGGCTGGAGGGTGTTCATGCTGGTGTAAAGACCGAAATCCATTATTCTCTCCTGAAGCGAAATTCCGAATAAGTGTACAACGGCGGCAGGACCAAAGTCCAGGTTTTGCGGCGGCTTTGGGGGAAGCCCCTCAGTCTCGATCAACATCCTTTTAGCCGCGGATAACTTCGGATATAACCGGATGAAAAGAGCGTGGCGGCGATTTGACCGGCCGACCCTGGCCGGTCAAATACTCTCGGCCCTCCGGGCCGCGGAGTGGTCAACCGGTAGTGTCACCGGTTGGACGGAAGTGCCTTCATCACAAAAGGGGCTACTGTTCTATTAATTCCAGGGCGTCCGTCCGGCTGCAATGGGTATTCTTGATGGATACATGAAAATCCTCATTCTTCGAGACGTTCCGCAGCACCTCTGTCCCCGGGGCATCAAGGGGCCCGTCCAGTTGGTCCGAGATGTCGAGGGCACAGCATTCGAGCACCTCAATGACCGCGAAGCCTTCCGGAGTCTCCACGGCAGCCATTGCATTTCTCAGATTGATGTATCGTACGAATCCTCTCATGTCAACTTATACGGAAACAGTGGCAATCGGTATTAATGTCCTTTACGTTTCAGGAATAGTTTATTGTGGCCCACGGAAGCAGAAATTTCAAGGAAAATGTCCGGAACAGACGTAATGAGGTCTTACCGCTTCTCATTATGTTTTCGCCGTTTCTCCATTGAAAAGCTTCACCATGGTCTTTGTCAGGGTGGATAAAGACGGGTCCCGGGCGCCCATGAGGAGGATGGCATCGCCCGGCCGGGCATGGGCGTCGAGCGCGTAGAGCAGGGTTTCCCGGTCCGACACCGCTTCTGCGGTGAACGCGATTGGGCCGAGGGCCTGTATGATATCTTCGGAGGCGATATTCTTCTCAGCCGTGCCTCCCGCATAGTAGATGGGAAGAAGGAAGAGGACGTCGCCCGTTCCGAAGATGGCACGGAAGGTCTTCACGTATTCGTCCTTCAGGAATCTTGTGGGGCCGAAGCCGTGGGGCTGGTAGACGGCGATGATCCGCCCGGCCAATCCTCTCGCGGCAGTCACGGCAGCGGCTATTTTTGCGGGATTATGGGCAAAGTCGTCGATGACGTGGATGCCTTTTTTCGTCTCGAAAATGGTAAAGCGTCTCGCCACGCCCTGAAAATTCTTTATCCCTTCCGCAAGGGGCGGTTCCGCGCAGTCGAAGCGTTCCGCCACACACAGGGCGGCGCGCAGGTTTTCGAGGTTATGGTCCCCGGGTAGGGGCAGGCAATATTCCAGGCCATTACGGAAGAGGCTCACCGACCTGTCATGTAGCTCCTCCCGGTCGGGACGCCATATTGAATTGCTCTGCCGGCCGAATCGCACCGTCGCGGGAAGGGAGGCGAGGATCGGGTCGTCCCCGTTCGAGGCGGTCCACCGGCTCTTGCGAATAAGGGTTTCAAAAAGCCCCGTAATCTCCTCTATTGACTTGTGGTCTTTCGACACGTTGAGAATCACCGAGGCCTCCGGGATATATTTGGTTAGGGTTCCGTCGCTCTCGTCCGCCTCCACCACGAGGAGGTCGGAGCCGCCGGCATAGGCATTTCCCACGAGTCCTTCTCTTTCGAGGCGGATGAGGGGGGCGCCGCTGATCAGGGAAGGCGACTTGCCGCATGCGAGGAGGGACTCGAATATGATGGCCGTTACGGTGGATTTGCCGCTCGTGCCGGCAACCGCGATTGTCCTCGATGATGCGATGAGGGCAGCGAGGAGATCGGAGCGGTGGAAAATAGGAATCCCTGAAGCCCGGGCCGCGGCGATATCGGGATTGCTTTCTTCGATGGCGGTGGAGACGCAGACCGCGTCCGTATCCGGAGTTACTCCCGAGCCGTCCTGGGGGGCGATGGCGCAGCCCAGACCTTCCAGGGCGGAGCGCAGGGACACGGTATCGGTACTTCCCCGCAGGCGATCGGAGCCGGAGACGCCGATCCCTTGAAAACGGAGGTACTGGGCGAGGGCGCTCATGCCCGTGCCGAAAATGCCCGTAAAATGGATACTGCGACAGGGTATTTGGCTGACTAACAAGGGCGGGGGGTCGATATAGAGGAGGGTTCCGGCGTCCACGGTCTCAAAAAGACGCGCCATCTCTTCACGCCGCAAGCAGAGGCATCCATGGGAGAGGGGGCGGCCTACGAGGTCTTCCCGGTTCGTGCCGTGGATGTACACGAAGCGCTCGAAGGAGTCGATCCCGGAGCCCTTGTTCACCCCTTCCTCCAGGCCCTCGAGCCTCAGGATGCGGGTGAGGATGAGGTTCTCCTCTAACGAATCTCCATCCCAGTCGATGCCCGTGTCCCGGCGGTGCCTGAAGATGCGGCCCAAGGGGGCGCCGGCGCCGATCTTTTCTTTTATCCGGTGGATGCCGAGGGGGGTCTTGTATGAGTTCTCCCGGCAGCCGTTGCCGAAGCGGGAGGTGGAGGAGTCATACTGTGCGATCACCCCGTCCTCGACACAGACGAAGAGCTTCTGCGCCTCCACGGATTGGACGAGGAAGAGCTCTGCCGGATCGGTGAGGAATGCTGCCAATCTCTTATGAATGCTGATTAATCTCGTGCTATCCATGATATTCGCGTCGCGCCCTTATTCATTACCATCACCGGCATGGCTATTTCAAGTGCTACGGCGTGGACGACGGGAATGTGCATACGGGCAATTCCTGCTCACTTGGACGGCCACTGCGTTTGCGCGGAGGCTCCATATGAACCGCCATGCTCCGGTTGTGTCCTCCGCCGTATCAATATACGGCTGCGGCCTGCGATCCTCGCCTGACGATCCATCTGAAGCCTCCGCGCAAATGCAGCGTCCACAGCAGGCCGGAAGTAAGTTAACAACATTATTGATAACAAGGTGCCGGCGGAAAAGAATAGGGGATGCGAGTGGGCGACAGACGCGGAAATGTTATGGCTATCGCATGGTATCGCCAGGCCCGACTGTATGGAAGATCCTTCATCGGGTCAGGTTAAATGAAGGGCAAATCATACACCCCTTGAAACCGCCTATTGAAAATAACTGAAATCATTGTAATTACCTGGTCGGTTGGAGCCGGTCGACCGGCATCTATCCTGCAGTAGGCAATAGAGAATAAGGATGAATGTGAAGTGCGTCACAGATACGTGCGCCGGGAGCTGGTAGGGTTGAGGGAAAGAAGTTCAGGAAGAAAAATAACGATCGGAGTGAGGGGAGGGGATATGAAAAATTGTGTATCGATGCTTTTTGCGGGGACGCTTCTTCTCGTCACCGGTATTGCGTATGCGCAGTCCGGGCCGGTACTGGGCGGTTGTCCGGTTCTTCCGGCGAACAACGTATGGAATACACCCGTTGACAGCCTTCCTGTGGACGCCAATTCTTCGGCGTACATCACCACCATCGGCGCGAGCCGGACCCTCCATCCCGATTTCGGCGCGGGCCTTTGGGACGGCGGCCCAATCGGCATTCCCTACAATATTGTTCCCGGGACACAGCCCCTCGTCCCTGTAATCTTCGACTATGCCGATGAAAGCGATGCCGGTCCCTATCCCATACCTGCGAGCCCTGCCATAGAGGGAGGGAGCGGGTCAACGGGAGACCGGCACATACTGGTCATCGACAAGGATAAATGCCTTCTTTACGAGACATGGTCGACCTATCCTCGATCGGGCGGGGGCTGGTCCGCGGGTTCGGGCGCGATATTCGACCTTCGCTCGAATGACTTACGGCCGAACGGCTGGACCTCTGCCGACGCAGCCGGGCTTCCTGTCCTCCCGGGGCTCATTCGCTACGATGAGGTGGCCTCCGGCGAGATCGCCCATGCGATCCGATTCACCGTCCCCCAGACACGACGGGCGTTCGTGTGGCCGGCGCGTCATTTTGCATCGAGCCTCACGGGAAATAACTATCCTCCCATGGGCCAGCGCTTCAGACTGAAGGCGTCCTTCGACGTTTCCGCCTTTTCTGCGGAGATGCAGGTCATTCTCCGGGCAATGAAGAAATATGGCTTGATTTTGGCCGACAACGGGTCTGCATGGTACATCTCCGGCGTACCCGATGAGCGCTGGAATAATGACGTGCTGGTCGCACAGTTCCGCCTCATCAAAGGGTCCGACTTCGAGGCTGTCGATGAAGCGAGCCTTATGATCAATCCCGACTCGGGTGAGGCCCTTCAGGCAGGCGCAGATTCGGCTCCTCCCACCGCCCCTTCGAACCTCCTGGCAAGCGCCTTCTCCTCAACCCAGGTAGACCTCCGTTGGGGTCCTTCCACGGACAATGTCGGTGTCGCGCGTTACGTGATCTACCGTAATGACATACAGGCCGCAACCGCTACAGGGACCTCCTTCCGGGATAGCGTCCTCAAGCCCGCAACGATTTACCGATACCGTGTAATCGCCTATGATGCCGCGGGCAACGGATCACCTGCCTCCAATGAAGTTTCCGTAAAGACCCTTGCCGCGGCCGACACGACCCGTCCGACCGTTCCGTCACGTTTCAGGGCGGTTGTGGTCTCATCCTATGAGGTCGACCTCTCCTGGAATGCCTCCACGGATAATACGGGAGTCACGGGATACAGGGTATATAGAAACAACGCCCTCATTGCAACCACGGCGTCCCTCTCCTACATGGACCGCGGCCTCAATCCGGCTACCCCATATACGTACAAAGTTGCGGCCCTCGATGGGGCAGGCAATGTATCGGCAATGTCGACGGCGATCACCAGGACTACGTGGCCGACGCCCAGCACTAAATTCGTGGCGGGCGACGGGACAAAGATGAAGAGGAGCGCCAACGTACGCTCCGAGCCTACCGCTTCGGGCAGCCTTGTAGGCACGCAGAGGGTTAATGCCACGGGCGCGGTGTCCGAGGGTCCTCGATATTATAATGGCGTATGGTGGTGGAAGGTCGATTTCCAAACCGGGCCCGACGGCTGGGTGAACGAGAATAATCTCTCCGCCCTTTAATAAACCGGGCAGGGAAGGAAAAATTCTGCGAAGAGAGGGGTGGTCAGTCTAAAATGATTCTCCCGTCCACTACGCGGAGGTTTTGGTCGAAGCCTTTCACGGGATTGAGATCGATCTCCCTGATGGCGGGGAAATCAGTGACGAGTCGGCCTATTCTTTCCCCATAGTCCGCCAGAACGTCGATCGACATCCCCCTGCCGCCCCGCACGCCCTCGAGTATGGAGAAGGCCTTTATGCCGGTGATCATTTCCCGGCATTCCTCTTTTGCCAGGGGGGCGAGGGCGAATTGCACGTCCTTGAGCGTGTTCGTATAGATGCCGCCCAGGCCGAACATGACCACATGGCCTATGTCGCCGGAGCGGCTGCTGCCCAGGATCACCTCGTTCCCCTCACACATCTGCTGGATGAGGACGCCTGCGGCGCCCTTTATGGCCATAAGCCCCCTCCACGCCGAGTGGGCCGCCTCAAGGGAGGAGATATTGACCTTCACCCCAGCTGAATCACTCTTGTGAAGGGGCCCCAGGACCTTCATGGCGAGGGGAAAACCGACCTTTTCGCAGGCTTCGGCCAATCCCTTTCGCGTGGTCATGGGGACCTGGCGGGGTAGGGAAAAACCGGCCCCGGTCAATACCTGCGCCGCGCTTTCCACATCGAGGACGCCGTTCTTGCCATCCAGGGCAGCGGCGATGCCCTCAAAATCATAGCCCTCGAGCGTGCTCGAGGCTTCACGGACTGCGGGACGGCGTAACACCTTGCCCAGGGCGCTCCCCAGATTCACCTCGTCATGAAAGCAGGATTTGCCCCCCTTTGTAAATTCTTGGATGAGAGGAGCGCAGGTGCTCACGGAGGTCAACACGGGGATAATGGGGATTGAAGAATTATCCATGGCGTCCGCCACCTCCTCATATACGTATCGGTTGTCGGACATGCCCGGATTGGCCACCTGAACGGCGATTACGTCGAGGGCGTCCCCTTCTTCGTCTTCGATGATCCGGAATATCTCCCTTACCTGGGAGGCGCTCCTTGTGGGCAGGCAGTCGATGGGGTTGGCAACGGCGCTCTCCGGCGGGAGGATGCGGCGTAGCCTCTTTTGTGTCGCATCATTCATGACGGGGAGGGTAAACCCCTGCCTTTCGAGCTCATCGGTCAGCATGACGCCCGGACCCCCCGCGTCGGTCACCACGCAGACCTTCTTCCCCTTAAGCCGTCCGCCTGTAGCGGCCAGCACGCAGGTCACGTCGATCATCTCCATCTTGCTCTTCACCCGTATGATGCCCGCTTTTCGAAAGAGGCTTTCCACCGCGATATCGTCGTTGGCCATGGCGCCCGTATGACTGGCCGCGGCGCGGGCCCCCGCGCCGGAAATACCGGACTTAATTGCCACGATCACACATCCTTTGCGGGTGAGGCGCCGTCCGTGCTCCAGGAGAAGGGCAGGTTTTCGCAACGATTCGAGGTAGAGCATGAGGATGGGCGCGCTTTCGGGGCCGTAATTCCTGTCGTAGAGGGCGACGAGGTCCTCGACGCCGGTCTGGGCGGAATTGCCCACGTTGATGACCGTGCAGAAGGAGAGTCCCCGTGGCAGGGCCTGCTCCATGACCAGGTCGACCGTGGCGCCGGAGCCGCTGATAAAATCGACGGACCGCGGTTTCAGGGGAGGGATGATGCCCGCAAATTTGCCGCTGTAGTGGGGCGTCATGAAACCCGAGCAGTTCGGGCCGATAAGGATCATGTTGGCGCGATCGGCGATATCGAGGAGGCGCATCTCTTCAATCCTGCCTTCTTCATCCTTTTCACCGAAACCGGCAGTGAGGACGATCGCCGCCCTGGTGCCTTTTTCGGCAAGACCCCGAAGGGAGGAGGCCACCAAAGGCGCGGGGACCGCGATGATCGCAAGCTCGGCAATGCCGGGCATCTGGGCGACGGACGGGAAGGTGGGCAACTTCGACACGGAGGCCGCGTGGGGATTGATTACCCAGAGGGTGCCCGAATAGCCCTGCTCCATGATGTTCTTGAGCACCATACCGCCGGGCTTGCTCAGATTTTCGCTGCCTCCCACCACCACGATGCGGGACGGCTTGAAGAGGGCGTGATAATTTTCAGTATTCGGGCGATACTCGGAGTCCATCGGCTTCTTTCCTTATATAAGGGTACAAACGATGCCGCCGGGAGAACGGTGGATGGGCGCGGGAACGCATGAGGCGCCCATGCGCCAAATTCATCATAACCGGTCCCCTGAGGTATTGCGGCTTCCCCTTAACCAATACACACGGGAAATTGCTTCCCATTGTCAGGATTATAAATATCACAGGGGGAGGGAATTCTCAATACTTGCGGCGTCTTTGAAGGGAAGAGTTAAATTTCGTCATAAAGAGGTTGACAAAAAAGCAGTTTCGATGTACATTACCTTTCCGCGCAACACAAATGCGCTTTGTTCTTTGAAAAGAAAATAGTAGGTCCTCGTTCAAGTAAGAATTTGAACAAGATACGTAACAAGGTTTGATCTGAGAGTTTGATCCTGGCTCAGAACGAACGCTGGCGGCGTGCCTAACACATGCAAGTCGAGCGCGA
>DASXUJ010000104.1 GCA_036504895.1 Syntrophorhabdaceae bacterium | reverse complement strand
TCGATAGTCGATAATGAAAGACAGCAGAGAAACGGCGGCGTGACAAGTCTAGATGAAAGAAAGGGAGAGAACCCCTTCATTGTCAAGGCTCCCTTGCTGCATTATGTAATGGCAAGGAGTTTAAGATGATCCGGGAGCAGTTATGGGAGGAAAACAGGATAGACAAAAGCAGGTCAAAACCTTGTGGAAGCGCCATTCACTCACCATTATGGCGGGGGCTATTCTTGCGCTCTGGGTGATTCTCTATGTTTATTCCGATCCGAAATCCCATCCCGGATCCTTCTACGGCAATGCGATTGCCGATTGGGTGGGACTGCTCATATCGGTATTTGCCACGAAATGGTTTTATGAAAAAGGCTCAAGAGAGAGCCGTCAGCCCCGTCGGTTGCCGAAGAAGCAGGCGGCCAAATTCCTCTACGAGCATTCCCTCACGATCGTCTTAGTTTTAACGGGAATAGGATGGTTGGCCCTCTATTTAAAGGTAAATCCTGAAAGCAAATGGGGCACGGTAATAAGCAATCTCGTCTCGGAATGGACGCAGCAGATAGGACTGGTAATTATGACAAAAAAGCTCGTGGAGATCGGCTCCAAAGAAGACGAGAATAAATAGTCTCTAATCTCTAGTCGCTAGTTGAAGCAAATCCTCAAGAAGCGGGTTGAGTGAACCAGCACAACTGACCGGGGTGCTCTGCCGTCTTTAACTAGAGACTAACGACTATCGACTAGAGACTGCCTCTCTAATGTCTATGCATTCCAGGCGGAGCGGGGACGACGGGGGCGGGAAGAGGGGGTGGAGCGGGAGTCGGGGACGGAGCTGGCACGGGAACAGGGACGGGGACTCCTTTTTTCTGCAATCCCGCGGCTTCTACGCCTTTGAGCTTCGCTTCCGAATCGATGAGGAAATTAGCGGACGACGCGATCCTTTCCCCTGCCTCGAGGCCAGAGACTATCTCGATCAGCTTTTCAGCCCTTATCCCGGTGGTAACCTGGCGGGGCTCGAAGACCCCCTCTCCTTTGTCCACATATACGATTTGACGCAGACCCGTGTCGATTACCGCCTCATCGGGTACTGCGAGCCTGTTCCCGAGGCGTATCCTGATCTCTACGTCGGTGAACATCTGGGGCCTTAACCTCCCGTCGGAGTTGGGTATGGTGAATCGCACCTTCACGGTCCTCGTTTCGGACGATAGGGTGGGCGCCATGAATTCAATGCGGGAGAGGAAATCCTTCCCGGGAAAATAGCTGAGCCGTATCCGCGCCGTCTCGCCCACCCGGACCAGGGGGAGCTCGTACTCGTAAAGATCGGCGACAACCCAGACGCTTGACAGGTCGGATACATCGAAGAGCTTTTCGCCTCCCATGACCTTCATTCCCTGGACGACATATTTCTGCAGCACGTATCCGCCTACGGGGCTATAGACGGCAAGGGTGCGCACAGGTTTTTCGCTCTCCTCGATCTTTTTTATCTGCTCCTCCGATATGTCCCACAACCTGAGTCGTTGCCGGGCCGCATCGAGGGTCGTTTCCGCGTCCTTTCTCAGCAATGCCGCCAGGTCCATGTCCGTTCCGGAGCCGGAGGTCCCGAGGGCTTTCCTCTCGGCGCTCTTCGCCCACCGTACCAGATTTATAAATTCCTGCTGAGTTGCCCAAAGCTCGGGGCTATAAATATCCGCGAGCCTTTGCCCTTTCGTGATATGTACGCCGGTGAAATTGACGTAGAGCTTCTCGATCCAGCCTTCCACCTTGGTGTTTATCGTGGTGAGCCTCCTCTCGTCATATTCGATCTTCCCTACAGTTCGGATACTCTTCTCAAGGGGCTGGACCGACGCCCGGGTGATCCGAACCCCAATGAGCTGCTGTTTCTCGGGAGGTATTTCAATGGTCGGAGGCTCCGCGGCAGGCGGCTGTTTCACGGGGATTTCCTCCATCCCCGGTTTCTCCGGTGTCACCCCCGGCATATTGGTTGCGGGTTGCGAGGGTTGGGCTACAACCCCACCCGTGGGCGCTTTTCCCGGAGCGCCTGTCCTTAGCCAGGGCTTCATGTAAAAAAAAGCGATAGCTGCCGCAACTACTACCAACCCGATGAGAATCAGATTCTTGCGGTTCATTTTACTTCTCCCCCTGCCATATCCGGGGCCGCGGTAGCTACCGGTTCTTCCGACCCATCGGCCACGGAAATTTCCACCTTATCCGTCCTTGCCACGGGGAGCTTTTCATACCATTCCACTCCTTTTGCTCGATCTTTACTTATTCGCATGAATAACTGAACATAAGGCGTGAGGCCGCGGTTTTGAAGGGGTGATGCCGAAAGGCTGCAGGCGAACGCGAAGCGGCAAAGCGGCAAAGAAGATCGAGGTGTGGATGAGGTTTTTTCGGACGGGCTACGGGCGAGGAGGCCCGTGGGTTAGTAGTGTGCCCTCTTATTCCGGCAAAGGCTCGAGTCCCAGATCTTTCACCATCTCGATATCGAGGGCAGGATCTCTTCCCGCTGTGGTGAGATAATCACCCGTCATGAGGGAATTGCATCCTGCCACGATCCCCAGAGGGAGCAATTGCCTGAGGTTGTGCTCCTTTCCTCCGCAAAGCTTGATATCTTTGTCGGGGAGAATGAATCGGTAGACCGCGAGGGTGATAAGAAGCTCCATGGGGCTTACCTGCGGCGTATTCGCGAGCGGAGTGCCGGCCCTCGGATTGAGGATGTTGAATGGCACGGAATCAACGCCTAAGTCTCTCAAGGTCAGGGCGAGCTCTATTCTCTGGGCTATGCTTTCGCCCATGCCGATGATGCCTCCGGAGCACGTGGAGAGCCCCGCCTCCTGCGCGATAATCACCGTATCTACATCTTCTTCATATTCATGGGAAGTGCAGATGTTGTCGAAGAAGCTTCGGGCAGTCTCGAGGTTGTGGTGGTACCGGTAGAGCCCCGCTTCCTTAAGGGCCCGGGCACGTTCTTTATCGAGCATTCCAAGCGAGACGCAGGGCTTGAGGCCGAGTGCGGCTATCCCCGATATGGCGTCATAGATTTGGTCCCATTCGACGTTATCATTAATCCTCGTGCCGCTGGTGATAATGCCGAACATGTGGGCGCCTTGCTCTTTTGCCATGCGCGCACGATCGAGGATCAGTTCCTTGCCTACGAAAGGATATTCCGGGGCATCCGTGGAGTAATGGGCCGATTGGGCGCAGAACCTGCAGTTCTCGGTGCATAGTCCTGATTTGGCATTCACGATACCGCACAGGTTGATCCGTCTGCCTTTGAAGTGCTCCCTGATTTCCGAGGCGGCAGCCATAAGATAGAAGGGGCGGGCAGTGCCGGTCTCGCAAAGTACGGACGCCTCAAGGGGACCGATGTTCTTCGACTCGATGGCTTGTCTTTTAAGGATGTCTATCCTGTTATCCATATGAAACCTTCCCTGATTAAATTGTGATTGTGTCCAATTCGACTCTTACCTTCTCTATCAGCAGGATTTCCCCGGAGCTTCTCTTCGATTCGATTGTGATGGGGAAGGAGTCGGTCTTCCCATAGAATGCCATGATATTTCCTGCCCTTACCAGATCCTCATTTGAGGCTGCTCCCATTAGGAGCCCTGTCGGTCCTTTAAAACCCACGGGGGTTAGGAGTATGTGGGGAACCATATGGGCCGCGGCGAGGCGCTCGTTCTCTCCCTCGTTCCTCCCGAGGATCAATTTCAGCCCCCTCTTCAGCCTGAAATGTCTTCCTATTTTGAGAAGGCCCACGTCCTTCATGGTAAAAGCGTCTTCGTGAGAAAAAAGGTCCTTCAATTTGCCCACGAAACCGGGTTCCGTCAGGAGACATCCCCCGCCCGGGCAACTGAATTCTTTGAGGCTCCTGGCGTCCACCAGCTCGTATTGGGTCTTTCTGCCCCGGCCCGCGATGTCATAGAGCTTTTCACGGTCAACGATACCTTCGATCTCGGGCATGGTGGGCGGGAAGTGCTTCGCCGAGAGAGGCCGCAGGATAAGCCCTTCGAGGCCGCTCTCCTTTTCTATGAGGTCGATAGTATTTCTGCGCTGGGACATTGGCCTTTGGCCCAGAACTTCGCCGGTGACGACAAAGCTCGCACCCGTCTCTTCCATTACTTTTCGGGCTTCCCTGAGCATGAATATGCGGCAGTCGATACAGGGGTTCATGGCCCTTCCGTACCCGTGACGGGGAGACCGGACGATCCCCAGGTAGTCCATGCCCTTGAGCCTCACCTGGACTTCCACGTCAAGCTCCCGGGCAGTCCTCACCGCCTGGAGTCCGCAGCCTTTGTCCCCCTTGGTGCACGTGCAGAAAGGGGATGTGAAGTGAAGAGCTATGACCTCGATTCCCTGCTCTTTGACCAACTGGGTGGCGAGGATGCTGTCGAGTCCCCCGGAGAGGAGTGATATGGCTTTTCGATTCATCTGCCGCTTATATACCAGTTCTGCGCGATATTGTCAACTAAGACTATCGTAGTACTATAGTATAACGTGGGGGAAGACCCCGGAGGGGGCTTAGAAGACCGGCCATTCTCAGGGTCTCCCATTTCCCAGGAGACGGTCGCCCTCGGCCCAATTGAATGGATCGACTTCATCAAACACAATATTGGTTTTGTCCTTCGCCTTTCCTGCAATCCTGAGAAGGGCGTCGGCAAATTCCTTTGCGATGGTCTCCTTTTGCTCGACGGTGAGCTTTCCTACCAACCTGATGCTGATATAGGGCATTTTAATCCTCCTTCAAATTTTATCTCCCCCGGGGAACGCCACCTGGTCCCGGGAGACCTGGTTCAATATCTCGTCATGAAGGACTTCCACCAGGTGGCCTCTCAAGGCAAGGAAATCCCGATTGCTGAAGAGGCTCTGACGAATCCTCGGCCTCGGCAGCGTGACCTCGCACACCTCTTTGATAACGCCGGGATTGATCCCGACGACGGCGATCCTGTTTGCGAGGATGAGGGCCTCTTCCACGTCGTGGGTGACGAAAACCACCGTTTTGGACTGGCCCTTCTCTCGCTGCCACAGGTTGATGAGGAGGTCCTGCAGTTTTATCCGCGTTACCGCGTCAAGGGCGCCGAAGGGCTCATCCATGAGGAGTATGGGCGGGTCGGCGGCGAAGACCCGCGCAATGGCAACCCGTTGCCTCATGCCGCCCGAGAGCTCGCCCGGAAATCTATCGTACACTTCCGGAAGACCTACCAGCTCGAGAAAGTCCTGACCCAGTCCCTTGAGCTCCCGGGTCTCCTTTGCGGGGTAGGCCTGCTTTAGGGCGAGGAGGATGTTTTCTCCCGCCGTCATCCAGGGGAAGAGGGTGTAGTCCTGAAAGACGACGCCCCTGTCAAGACCCGCCCCCGTGATGTATTTGCCGTCAATCGTGATGCTTCCCGAGGAGGGTGTCGCCAGCCCCGCGATAAGCCTGAGGAGGGAGCTTTTCCCCGCTCCCGAGGGGCCTACGATACAAAGGAAATCCCCTTGATCCACACAGAGGGCGACGTCCCGGAGGACCTCCTGACTGCCGTAGGAAAACCTGACCCCGTCCAACACTATTTTTGCCATAAACCCACCTTATTGCTGTTGAAAGAGGATCGTGCTCAAATAGCGCTCACCCGTGTCCGGAAGTATGGCGACAATGAGCTTGCCCCTGTTCTCGGGTCGTCTGGCAACCTGAATGGCCGCAAAGGCAGCCGCCCCGGATGAGATGCCTACGAGAAGCCCCTCTTCCTTTGCAAGCCTCCGGGCCGTATCCAGGGCTTCGTCATTTTTCACCTTGATAATCTCATCGACGAGCTTGAGGTTGAGTACGTCGGGGACAAAGCCTGCCCCGATCCCCTGGATTTTGTGGGGCGCCGGACTCCCTCCCGAGAGGACGGGAGAATCGAAGGGCTCCACCGCGATGGCTTTGAAGCCTGGTTTCCGCGGCTTGATTACCTCCGCCACGCCCGTGATCGTGCCGCCTGTGCCTACGCCGGATATGAGAATATCCACCTTGCCGTCCGTATCCTCCCATATCTCCTCCGCCGTGGTGGCGCGATGGATCGCGGGGTTTGCCGGGTTCTTGAACTGCTGGGGCACAAAAGAATCGGGTATCGTCCGGGAGAGTTCTTCCGCCTTCAGGATCGCCCCTTTCATGCCCTCCGCGCCGGGCGTTAAGATCAGCTCTGCGCCGTAGGCCTTGAGCAGGTTTCTCCGCTCGATGCTCATCGTATCGGGCATGGTGAGGATCAGCCGGTACCCTTTGGCCGCAGCCACAAATGCGAGGGCAATGCCCGTATTGCCTGAGGTGGGCTCTATGAGCACCGTTCTTTTCGTGATGAGCCCTCTGTCTTCGCCGTCCTTGATCATGGCGTAGCCGATGCGGTCCTTGACGCTCCCCGCAGGATTAAAGGATTCGATCTTTCCCACTATCTCCGCATCGATCCCTTCCGTCACCTTGTTGAGGCGCAGAAGCGGGGTCCTTCCGATAAGATCCGTGAGATTCTTTGCAATTCTTGACATGATCCATTCTCCTTATTTAATGTGATGTGCGTCGAGGCGTCTCCATCGAAGGAGCCGTCTCTCCAGTTTATCGAAGGCATACATGATGGCGGTCACCACGATGCCTGCATAGATAATCCCCACAATGACCCGGGGATAATCGGCGAAATCCGAAAAATACTTCACGTACCATCCGAGGCCCGACGTGGCCCCGATCATCTCGGCCGCAGTGAGGAGAATAAATGACATAGCCAGCCCGATGGTTGCCCCGGTCATGATATTAGGAAGGGTTCCGGGCAGGACTACCTTTAAAAGCATGGTCTTTTGATCGAGGTTCAATACCTTCGCAGATTCGATGATCCTCCCTTCTATGCTCAGCACCCCGTTCATCGTGTTGATAAAGATGGGCCAGAAGGCGCCCACGAAGATGATGAAGATGGAGGAAAGCTTGAAACTGGGAAGGAGTACGATCGCATAAGGGATATAGACTGTCGGAGGAATGGGCCCCAGTGCCCGGGTAAGAGGTATTGCCGCTCTTCGAAGCCTCGCGATCCATCCTGCGAAGAGGCCAAGGCTTATCCCCAGAAGCGCTCCCGCTCCGTACCCCGCGATCAGGATCTGGAGAGAACTCACCAGGCCGGTAAGAAAGGCCGGGATCTCTTTGACAAGCAGGGCAAGGATGAATTCGGGTGAAGGGAAAAGCAATTTGTCCAGGAAATCGAGCCTTGTGGTAAAAAGCTCCCATAGAAAGATGGCCACATAGAAGATAGTGATAAGATCGCCGGAGGTTTGGACATTCGCCGTCTCCTTTCTCAGGAAATAATGGAAAAGATACGCTGTTTCCACGAGGGCAAGGAATATCTGAAGATAGATTGTCGCCTCGCCGGGCCTTTTGGTGGGCAAAAACTGAAGGAGGCAGAAGGCAAGAAAGAGGAAGTTGGGTATGGATGCGAGTTTTCCCGGTATAGTCTTCTTCATCGTCTTCTCCCTTCCCTCTGGTTTTGCCGCAATTTTCCGAGCGGCTCCTGCCTGACCGAAAGGCCGGGCCTTCGATCCCCAAAATTCCTGTCCCGGGGCTGCTGTTCCATTCATCCGGTCTCTCCTAAATCCGGAAACTCGCCTTCAGGGCCTTGTAGTCCCTCTCATTGGGGTACTCTTTTATAAGTCCCTCGAGGGCTTTTCGGAAGATTTCCGTGGTGATGTGGGTCTCCACTTTTTCCGTAGAAGTGATATAACCCGCCCTGTTCATGTACTCCCAGAAAGCGAGCACGCCTGCCTTTTCCGGGTCGGGGCTGAGATAGAGGTTCCCGTTATAGAGGTCTCTCTTGAGTATGGACTTGTCGATCTTCACGTACTTGCCCGTAATCTCGATCGTCTCATCGGGATAGGCCTTGTAGAATGCATGGGCCCGTATCAAAGCCCGCACGAACTTCACGTAGTCGGCCTCACTTGCCTTCAGTTTAGAGGTGAGGGCGACCTGGCGGCAGCACGTGTGGCCGGGGAGCACTTCGCCCGAGCGACGGGCCACCTTGAGTCCCTGCTGCTCGGCAAGGGTGAGAAAGGGGGGCCATACAACGCCGGCATCGACGCTCCCTTTCTTCACTGCTTCCAGTACTGCACCGGGAGAATCAAGTTCTTTGACGGTCAAATCCTTCTTCCAATCGAGACCGGCCCGGTGGAGACCTCCCTTGAAGATGACATCTCCAGTGGAGAGCCGAACGGTGGCAATGGTTTTACCCCTGTAATTCTTCAAATCCCTGAATAGATCCGCCTTGTCGGGCTTTGCCACGATTCCGTGGCCTTCCGACATTTGACCGCCGAAGATCGTGAGATCAGCCCCCTTAGTGATATGAACCAATGGCGGGGCCGTGCCGAAAGAGCCTGCATCGAGCTTGCCTGCGGCAACGGCGTTCATGCCTTCTCCGGAATTGGTAAAAAGAAAGAGCTGGACATCGAGACCCTCAGCCTCAAAGTAACCTTTCTCTTTTGCGACGAAGTACATGGCATGGCCCGTGGATGCAAGGTAGCCGACATTGAATCTCTTGAGGTCCCGTGCCGCGTGGCCCGGCGTGGCCGAGAGGGCCAGGAAAATGGCGAATACTGCATAGGCAAATAATCTTTTCATCGATCAATCCTCCTTGTGTGGTGCGAACGGCTCCTCCGTGAGGAGTCTCTTATAGTAAAACCCGCTCGTATAGAGCCCTGCCGCGGGGTTGTGACCCAAAACGCGGTCCTTGGTGATGAGGGTCGTGACCAGGGCTTTCGAATACTTTACAAAAAGGGAGTCATGTCCCACGCATAGCCCGACGATCACGTTGAGGTCCGTCTTTTCCTTATTGAGCAGTTTTGCCTGGAGTATAGGATTGCAGAGCGATTCGTGGCAGCCGGGCTCCACCTTAAGGCTTTCGGGAATCCCGATCTCCGTCTTATCGATGGACGCGACCTTGCAAATCACCGTGTAGCTTTTGAGCCCCTTTTTCTCGAGCACCTGGGCGAAGATCCTCGTTTCGTTCATCAGGCCGACGCAGCTGGCGATACCGATCTTTCGCGCCCCCATACGCCGTGCGAATTCGATGATCTCTTCAACCCTCGTGAGCTTGCCGAAGTATGTCCCTTCTATTTCGGCAGCAGCCCGTGCGATTTGCGAATCCTGCCCCTCCTCCTTATAGAGCGTAAGGACCTCTTCCATGTCCCCCGCCTTCAAGGCAGTGGTAAGACACGCCCGGGGGAAGCTCTTGTCTCTCCGGTAGCAGTTGAGGAGACCGCAGGACGAGCAGCTGAACGGCTCTTTCTCTTTCTTCTTTTCTCTCTTCACGCCCATTCCTCCTGATGAAATCCCAGGGACTTGACAAAGACCTTGTCGAAGTCCGGATAATTTGCAAGCTCCAAGACGTTAATCCCTTTGACAAGGGTCGTAATCTCTTCTCTTGCCTCTTTATTGACGAGAAACACGTGTCCCCCCGATTTGGACGTGTTGCCCACGAACTCCACCTTTCCTCTGAACTCGGCGGGCAAGAGGCCCGTAGAGATGAGGCTCTCTTCCCGCAGGTGATATCCGAAAGAACCCGCGATAAGTACTTCGTCCACGTCGCGAGCAGTGATTCCCCCATGGCGGAGCAGAAACTCGATCCCTGTCCTGACGGCCCCCTTTGCCAGTTGGACCTGGCGCACGTCCTTCTGGGACAGGTATACGCCCGGAGAAAGATAGAAGACCGGCTTGTCGTTCTCCCTGCCGAGGCGGTCCTTGAGAAAGGGATATATACCGTTCGCCGGGTCGACGAGTTTCCCTTTGTCGTCGATCACCCTGTGGGCCACGAGCTCTCCCACTATGTCGAGAAGACCGCTCCCGCATATGCCCCGCACCGCTGCATTCCCTATGGTCTTTAGGGAGACGCCCCTTTCGGTCACGCTGAACTCCTCCACCGCACCCCGCTCGGCCCTCATACCGAAAGTGATATTCATGCCCTCGAAGGCGGGCCCTGCTGCAGTGGATGAGGCGACGAGTGTGCCGTCCACGCTTAATACCATCTCCCCGTTGGTGCCGATATCCACAAAGAGGGTCTTCCCCTTTCTTTCATGGAGTCTCGTGGCGAGTATCCCTGAGGTGATATCGGCCCCTACAAACCCGGAGATGACGGGGGGAAGATAGACGAGGCCGTATTTCGAAATGCGAAGCCCCATCTCTTCCGCGGAAAGTACCTGTCCGCCAGTAAGCGCCGGGGTGTAGGGATACCTGCCCAGGGAGCGGGGGTTTGTGCCCGTGGCGAGATGAAGCATGCACGTGTTCCCGCTGTATACCGCCTCGTAAATGTTCTCCCTGTCGATTCCCGCTCGTGTGGAGACTTCGCCCACCAGGCGGTTCACCTCTTTCGCGAACTCCCCGAACATAATATCCATCCCTTCGGGCTCCGCGCAAAACGTGATCCGGGAAAGCACATCCTGGGCATGGATCGCCTGGGGGTTGAGCGAGGAGGCAGTGCCCAACTCATGTCCGCCAGTCAGGTCTACGAGCGAGGCGACAAGGGTGGTGGTTCCGATATCGACGACCACGCCATAATTCTTGTCCACCCCATCTCCTTTTTCAGACCCGAGGAGATAGGCTCCTCCATAGACGAGCGTCCTCCCCTCCGTTGCGACGAAGATCTTCCGGATATAGGGGTCGACCGATGTCTCCACGTGGTTCGCGTGGCTCAGGATCTCAAGTGAGCGGTTATCCTCCTCAACGACATGAACGGAGACACCGTCCCTGACCACGGTTGTGCACGCAAGCACAGGGGTTTCCCCGTCGTCGAGGGTCACTCTGCATTTTCCGCACTTGCCTGTCCCGTTGCAGGGTGATTCTATTCTCACACCGGCGAGCCGGGCTGCGTCGAGGATCGTGACCTGTTCGTTGACATCGATGGTGACATCATTGGGGAGAAATTTAACGCGTGCCATTGTGCTCCTTTACGGTCTTAGTGATCGCCCTTATGCGGTCGAGAGGGGTGGATGTGCTGAGGCCGCAGGCGGGAGATATGATGTCGACCCCGTCCAATATCAGCTGCCCGGTCTTTCTTGCCACACTGTGGGGTTCGCCGAATTCGAGCAGATAGGTGCTCACGTTGCCCATGGTGGTAAGACCGGGAAACTCGTCTTTGAGGTTCTTGAGATTGACCACCGCATCCGTGCTTATCGCATCGGCCCCGAGCGCCGGGATGAGCCGCTTTACAGGCTTCAGGTCGCCGCAAATATGAAGGATGACGGGTACCTTAAGGGCGTGAACTGTGTCGATCACGCGGTTGAGATAGGGCAGGGCGTACTCTTCAAATAGGCGGGGACCCAATATCTCTCCTGTGGCGCTGGGATCGGCGATCGCGATGACATCGGCTCCGGCCTCTATCATTGCGGCGGCAAAAGCGGCAAGGAATTCGCTTGCGTAAGAAAGCGCCTTGTGGGCATCTTCGCGATTCTTTCTCAGCTCCCGATAGAAGGTCATGGGGTCGACGATGGACGCCGCGAGACTCACGGGGCCGGTAAGGGTGCCGGTGACCGGGATGTAGGGATGCTCCCTCGAAAGCCTTCCGATGGCGTCGAGGACCGCGCCTACTCTTCTCGAAGAGAGGAGTTCGTCTACGCTCTTCTCTCTCACGTCGGAGACGGACCGGAAATGCTCCTTCCTTATCTTCGGTTCGCACGAAATACTGCCGAATTCTATGTCGCTTCCCCATACCTCCGCCTCCACGGTCATGCAGAAGGGCAGGCCGAAGTTCTCGAAACCGGTCTCTTTATGTACATCGAATGCAAGCTCGGCCATCAGTTTTCCATCGAAGTGTGCTTCCGGAAGAACATGGCCCGTCTTCCTCATTATCTCCACTACCGCGGCGTTCATCATCCCTCCCGGGCATATGGCAGGGGGACGGTCGACCGCCTTTCTCTCCAACACCGTCAATAGCCGTTCTTTTTCCGTGAGCTGCGCCATTCTCTTATCCTCTCTCCAATAATCCATGGTTTACCGGGTATCCTATCTCACGGACCGTATCGACCATGGCCTTTATGTTCGCAAAAGGGGTCTCCGTGGGAAGACTGCATCCCGAGGCCACGATGTATCCTTTCGGGTTGTCATGGGCGGCGCGCACGCATTTGATTACCGCCGCTCTCACGTCGGAGGGCGTGCCCTCGAGCATTACCTCCGATGGCCTCACGTTTCCCATGAGCCGCGCCCGGCCGCCGACCTTCAGCTTCGCGTCGAAGAGGTCCGCCTCGTTGTCGATGCTCAGGCAATCGGCGCCGGCATCCACCATGAGCTGCCATAAGGCGTTCGTCTTGCCGCAAATGTGGAGGGTCACGGACCGGCCCCTTCCGTGGATGTAGTCGATGAGCCGCTTCAGGTAGGGATAGGAAAACTCCCGAAACTGGCGGGGGCTTATCACCGTCGATGAAGACATGGCGTCCGTAAGGCTCGGTGTACCCCCGAGATCTATCATAGCCTTCGCATACACGAGACCGGTGGCAAGGGACAGCTCGCACAGACGATGCGCCGCATCGGGGTCCTTGTAAATGAGCCTCGCCAGTTTTACGGTGCCGATAAGAAAGGAGGCATTGGTAAAGGGGCCCGTGAGAGCGCCGGTTACCGGCACTTCATCGCCTACTTCATCGACTGCTATCCTCATTGCTTCGAGGTGGGCAGGCATGGAGCCGTCGCGATAAGGATCGGCGCGTTTAAGATCCGGGATCTGCCGGACGTCCTCGATTGCCGGTTCCTGAAGGTACGCCGTCTCGTCTGCAGGAACGTACACTTGCGCGCCCATGGCTTCTGCCTGCACGTAAAGATCGGTGAAAATCCGGATGCCGTCGTACCGGAATAACCGGTAGGTCTCTATATGGGCCTTCGCGAGGAGGGCGGCGTTGTTGCGAAGATCGGACACCCTGACGCCTATCACGCGGGCAGCCGTGTTTCCCACGATGGGGACGCAGGGGAGACGGTCTATCGACGCGCCGCTCCCATATGAGCGAAGCCTTTCCAAGGGGGTCATTTCCTTATCGTTCATTGGTTATTGCCATCCGTGATCTGTCTCACGAGCTTCACTGCCGAAGAGGCATTGACCGCATAGCCGTCCGCGCCGATCCGCTCCGCAAAACCCTTGGAAATGGGCCCGCCGCCGACGATCACCTTAAAGCGGTCCCGTATACCTTCTTCCGTGAGGGAATGGATCACTTCGGCCATTCCGGACATGGTGGTGGTCATGAGGGTGGAGATAGCGATCACATCGGCATCCACCTCTTTGGCCTTTTCCACGAATCTCGAGGCAGGCACATCCCTCCCCAGGTCTATAATCTCGAAGCCCGACGTCTCCAACATAATTTTGACGAGATTCTTGCCGATGTCATGGGTATCTCCCTCGATAACCCCGAGCACTATTCTTCTCTTCTCAACACCTTCCGCTGCCTTGATGTGAGGGGTGAGAACTTCGAGACCGGCATACATAGCGTCGGAGCATATGAGGAGCTCGGGAACAAAATATTCTTCCTCCTCGAAAAGCTGTCCTGCCCGCTCCATTCCATGGGAAAGGCCTTGTTCTATTGCTACGTACGCGTCTAAGCCGTTCGTCACGACCAAATTTGATGCGTCAATAACCTTCTCCTCGTCCATTTCCACCACACCGTCCGATAAATCCCTGATCACCTGTTCTTTCAACTCCGCCATACGCCTGCCCTCCGTTCTCTAATTACTATAGTAAGTCGATAGTAATACTATACGATGAAGGAGAAATTGTGTCAAGCATATTTTTGAGAGATGAAAAGAAAGAGATCAGGCCGGCCTTCAGGCTTTCGAAAAAGGGTGAGGAGAACGACGCCATGACTCTGCGGCTTCCGCGGGGTCATGGCGAAAAGGGAGGGTTATAGCGGGGGTTGGGAGGGAAAACTCACTACCGACTTCTTAAGGGCTGAAATGCTGCTCGGACGGACCGTGATAAGGGGTATCTCGCGGAGTGCCGCCATCTTCCTGATCTTCTCCGCCATCTTGTGCGACACCGTGCCCGTAAAAAGAATTATGCCATTTATCCGTTTGATCTTTTCCCCGAGGCTTGCGCTGTCCCGATTATATATTCGGGGAAAGAAATTATTTTCTTCAAGGGCACGCCTGTATTGAGGCTCCAGGCCCACGATGCCGCCCACTACCGCGATAGTCCTTTTTGCTTTACCCTGTTCACCTTTAAGTGATTTCAATCCAGTTTCTTTCATTTACGCACCTTTTCCTTATCGTGTTCCGTGAGGCGGAGAATGGCAAAAGGAGAAGAGTACAACCATACGTGCGGACCCTGTGCTGCTTTAAATGACCGCTGTCGTTTCAGCTTACTGAAAGGCAATGATCGTCGTTCCGGTCCCCCCACTCTCCCTTGTCATAAAAGTATAGTAAACAGATCATATAACTAGACTATATCTCTTCAGGGTCGGTGTCAAGAAAAAAGCGAGAGGCAGACGATCTAAAGAATGTACTTGACAAATAGCCTAAATTATCACTAAAATCGAGAAGTTATATATTTCCTTCCCGGAAGCGCCATTTCCCGACATCTTCCGCTAAAGTCCCGGCGGATAACCGGGAAAGTCCCGGGGAATAGCCGGGGCCATTACCGTAAGCAGCGAGGTTTGCCCGAGAGGCTCCTTCTTTCCAGTGAAGGCGTCGCAGGTGGTGACGGGCGGAACGGTGGAAATGACAGTTCCTTATAAAATTCCATCAGGGGAGAGAAGATGAAACTCACTACTCAGATTCGTTACGGCGTACGGGCTCTTTGCGATATCGCATACAACTCGGAAGGGGCTCCCGTGCAGGTGAGCAGTATCTCCGAACGGCAAGCCATCTCCCCGCGATATATTGAACAGATATTTCAGAAACTGAGGAAAGGGGGAATCATAAGGAGCGCAAGGGGGCCGTCGGGGGGATATATTCTCGCCAGGAGGCCCGAAGAGATAACCGTGGGAGACGTGATACGGGCTGTCGACGGGCACGAGATTCAGCTTGTATTTTGCTCCGGAGGCACGCGGGGCTCGAAGGGGGCGTGCAAGCGCTTCGGAAAATGCGTCGTATCGGATGTGTGGAGCGAGGCGTCGAGGCTGCTGATGGACTATTTTGACTCCGTGACCCTTGACGCCATATGCGTTGAGGCGAGAACAAAGGGGCTTGGGCTTGAGGTTCCGCCGCCAAAAGAGGCCGAATGGAAATCGATTTGCCCTTATGCCGGATAAAAACGCAGGGGCCGCTGATTCGTACATCAAATCCTCTCCCCTGATCTCCGCCCGTATCTATTCATTTTTCACCCTGTCTGTTATAAATTCAGGAGATGAAGGCACAATCATGATTTTCAATGATGCCCGTAAGCATGGAGGAAGGAGCGATGACCACAGAGTTCGGCTGTCTCCCCGGTTGCCCGTGCGTCGGCATCCGGCAAAACTAAAATGCCGGTGAATCCCCGGGCAATCAAGCATCCCGCAGTAATGATAGCGGCGGTCCTCATCGTTTTATGCGCCGTTCTTATCGCCTATCGGGTCATTCGGCTCGATTATCCTCTTTTCCCGTCCGCGAGCGTGAAGGTGTGGCAGCTGACAATAGAGGCCCGCCTTAAACCGAATGAAAAAGGCATCACAGTCAAAATGGGAATACCCGCCGGTCGGGGAACGCAGATGGTGACAGAGGAACGGATCACTTCGGGGAGGCTCAATTTTTATCTCCTCCGCGAAGGCACCGACCATATGGGCGTCTGGCGAGGAGACACGGGGCCCGAAGGGGCCCTCATCAATTACCGGGCTTCGATTCTGATTAGGCCGGCCGGCTCCTTCAGAGTGCGCACGATGGAGCCCGGCCCCTACCCGGCTTCTTTCTCGGAAGCCGATCAGAAATTGGCAGCCCGTCTGGCAGCCGGGTGGTCCGGTCTCTCACTGGAGGAACGGCTGGGTGCCGTGGCCGCAACCGCCTCGGGTAACTGGGGAGAGCCCCGGCCTGATCGGAAGGATATTATCGACTGGTCCAGGCTGGTTGCCAGGGAGGGCCGGATCACCGCTCTAATGGGTTTGTTCAGGGCAGCGGGCCTCGCCGCAAGAGTTCGCCACGGTCTCATTTTTACGGAAGGCATCACTTCTACGCCCACACGCTGGATCTCGGTCTGGACCGGCGCCCAATGGGCCCACGTTCAACCCGATTCGGGGATAATATACCGCAAGTCCATCCCCTTTCTCCCTCTCACGGGCGGGGACACACCCGTAATAAGCGCAGAAGGAGGGAGCATACCCGAGGTACGCTATGACCTGCGCCAGCGGATCGTAAGCCAGTGGATTGCCCATTTCGAGCATATCCGTTCTCCCGACCGGCTTCTGAGCAGTTGGTCTCTCTTTTCCTTGCCCCCTGAATTTCAGGCGATTTTTCGTATCCTCCTTCTGATACCGATCGGGGCGCTCCTGGTCTGCGTGCTCCGGAACATCATAGGCTTTCCCACCTTCGGCATCTTTATGCCCGTCCTTCTGGCGCTGGCGTTCCGTACCACCGGGCTCGCCTGGGGCCTCGCCATATTTGCGGGAGTAATCTTGATAGGGTATGTTATGCGCCTGCTCCTCAACAAGCTCCACCTCCTGCTCGTGCCCAGGCTGTCCGTAATCCTCACGGTGGTCATAGGATTTTTCGCCTTTCTTGCCGTGGTGGGAGATAAGCTCAGCATACGGGAGCTCATGTCGGTTGGTTTACTCCCCTTCGTGATCCTCACCATGATGATCGAGCGCTTCTTTGTGATCGTCGAGGAATCGGGGATCCGTGAGGGCTTAAAGAATGCGGTGGGGAGCGCGGCCGTGGCGGCCATAACCCATTGCATCCTCCATGTTGAGACCCTCCAGCTCACCTTTTTCGTCTATCCCGAGCTTCTCCTCGTCCTCGCCGCGCTGCAGATACTCATAGGTCGTTATACGGGTTATCGCCTCTCTGAAATACTGCGTTTCCGCGCCATGAGAAAAGGGTAATGAGTACAGGAGCGATAACCATTTGATTATTCACTTCATAACGTGACCCTTTTCAATCTGAGTGCGTTTCCGACTACGGAGACCGAGCTCAAGCTCATGGCCGCCGCGGCAAAAACGGGGCTCAGCAGGATTCCCCATAAGGGGTAGAGGAGCCCGGCAGCTACGGGAATCCCTAACGCGTTATAGATCAATGCAAAAAAGAGGTTTTCCTTGATGTTCCGCATCGTAGCGCGACTCAGGGCCCTGGCACGGACTATACCCCGGAGGTCGCCTTTCACCAGGGTCACTCCCGCGCTTTCCATCGCCACGTCCGTACCCGTGCCCATGGCGATGCCCACGTGGGCCTGCGCCAGCGCCGGCGCGTCGTTAATGCCGTCCCCCGCCATGGCCACGGTCCTGCCCCGATCCTGAAGCTGCTTCACGATGATTGCCTTCTTATCAGGCAATACTTCAGCAATAACCTCATCGAGACCGAGCTTTTTCGACACCGCATCCGCGGTCGTGCGGCTGTCGCCCGTAACCATAACGATCCACACGCCCTCATCGTGGAGCAGGCCGACAGCCTCGGGTGTCGTCTCCTTTATGGGATCGGCTACTCCGAGCAGGCCTGCCACTTTCCCGTCAACCGAAAGGAACATTACCGTGTTGCCCTGGCCTCGCATCTCCTCCGCCCTGCCGGAAAGAGCACCGGTCTCCGCGCCGGGGTCACCGGCAAACCCGGCGTTCCCCAGACGGACATCTCTCCCGTCAACCCTGCCCATCACCCCTTTTCCCGTGATGGATTGAAAATCCTCTACCGCTTCCGGCCTGATACCCCTTTCCCCCGCTCCGCCCACTATTGCCGCGCCAAGGGGGTGTTCGCTCCCTTGCTCCAAACTGGAGGCGAAACGAAGGACCTCCTTTTCCACGAACCCCGAGGCGGGCCAAACTTCGACGAGCTTTGGCTTGCCCAAGGTGAGCGTGCCTGTCTTGTCCACCACGAGGGTGTCCACTTTTCTCATGACTTCAATGGCCTCCGCATTCTTGAAGAGGACCCCCGCCGTGGCACCTTTTCCTGTGGCCACCATTATCGACATGGGCGTGGCGAGCCCGAGGGCGCACGGGCAGGCGATGATGAGCACGGCAACCGCATTGATGAGGGCGAGGGCCATCCGCGGCTCGGGCCCTATCCATGCCCATATGACAAAAGTGACCAGAGCCACGGCGACCACGGACTGGACGAAGTACCCGGCCACAGAATCTGCAAGTTTCTGGATGGGGGCGCGACTGCGCTGCGCATCGGCCACCATTCGGACGATCTGCGCCAGGAGTGTATCCGCGCCAACCTTTTCCGCCCTCATGATAAGACTCCCCGTGCCGTTCACCGTAGCTCCTATAAGGCGGTCGCCCTTCTCTTTGCGCACGGGGACCGGCTCTCCCGTCACCATAGACTCATCCACCGCGCTCTGACCTTCAACCACCACGCCGTCAACCGGTACCTTCTCCCCGGGACGGACGCGCAGGAGATCGCCCGGGGTCACCTGGTCCAGAGGGACATCGTCCTCCCTGCCGTCCTTCACCCGTCGGGCTGTCTTAGGCGCGAGGCCCAGGAGGGCCTTGATGGCGGCGCCTGTCCTGCTCCGTGCCTTCAGCTCGAGTACCTGGCCCAACAGCACAAGGGTGACGATCACGGCGGCGGGCTCGAAGTAAAGGCCCACCCTCCCGCCTTCTCCACGAAAAGAAGCAGGAAATATCCAGGGAAAGAGAACCGCCATGACGCTGTAGGCATAGGCAACGCCCGTGCCGAGGCCGATCAGGGTGAACATGTTGGGACTGCGATGGACGACGGACTGCCAGGCGCGGACAAAGAAAGGCCAACCCCCCCAAACCACGACCGGAGTGGCGAGAAGAAACTCGATCCATGCCGAGACGGCCGGGGGAATGAGTCCCGTCAGTACACGGGAGAAGTGGGGCGCCATGGCCAGGGTAAACAAGGGGATAGTGAGGGCAAGGCTTGACCAGAAGCGGCGCGACATATCGATCAGTTCGGGGTTCTCTTCCTCTCCCGTTCCCGCCCGTGGCTCGAGCGCCATGCCGCATATGGGGCAGTTGCCCGGTCGATCCCTTACAATCTCAGGGTGCATCGGGCAGGTCCATTCGGTCCTGAAAGACACGGCCGGCGTCACGGGTTCCAGGGCCATCCCGCACTTCGGACAGGACCCGGCCTTGGCCTCACGGATCTCCGGGTGCATGGGGCACGTGTAAAACCGTTCTTCGGCATCGTGAAGGGGCCCTGAAACGGCATGTGCTGAAGTGCTCAGAAAAGCCTGTGGGTCCTTGTCGAATTCAATCTTGCACGAGGGGGAACAGAAGAAGTACGTGGTGCCTTTGTAATCTGTCGTAGCAACAGCGTCCTTCTCCTTGATCACCATCTTGCAGACAGGGTCGGTCGCGTTCATAACTTACCTCCGGTGGGAGCTGGGTATATATATTGTCGGTGTTCCCTTCACTTTTTTGAGTCTTTGACCATCGTGGTGCTCATTCTTTCTGCCGTCGCGCTGCGATATATCTAAGGGCTTTCTCCGCAGCTTCATGCTAAAATGGTTTCCCATGCCGTTTCATCGCCTTAACTACCCCGTTCCTCCGGGCCCTTGCCGGCAAGCTCGGATTCCAGTTCTTTGGTCACATCCAGCATGACAATGGTACTGTCGGCGGTGTAAGAAGCCGTCTTGATCTCTTCCACCTTTTGAAGCGCCCGGACGACAGCCTCCACTTTTATGGCCTGTTCGTTGATGGTCTCAAGGGCGTGAAGCAGGTCTTTGTCGAGCCCGCCCCTTCTCTGGCAATGGCGAACCATTCCTCCAATGATGGTGTTCGCGTTCAACAGGTAGTGAGAGAGGGTCACCATGAGTTGATGGAGTGTCTCGAATGCCGCTCTCCTCCGTTCGGTCTCCCGTTCTGCCACGTAGAGCCGCCTCTTCTTATCCACCACGGTCCCGGCAAGAAACCCTACGATTGCTCCGATCAATGCGAACGAAAGTGCCATGGGAAGCATGACGGGCTGAAAAATGGTGAAAGCCGCTGCGGACAATCTGCCTACGGAGAAGCTGCCCGCTCCTGCCTGATGCGCATGTGCCCATGCGTAGATGAGCATGGTGTAAGGGTGCGCGAGAATGTATCCCGCGCCTGCCCCGACGAGTAGCGAGATTAACTGGACGCGATATCTCTTCAACACGCCTTTCTTTGTACCCATCTCCCTCATATTTCCAAAGGGGACCGCCCTGTTTGTCCGTCAAGCCCGATATTTGGCGAGCACGTTAGCTGAGATCCTTAAGACCGCATGTCTGATACGGGGTCTTATGACAACTGTCTTCCTGCCCCGCCTGACCTTGCCGTCTATAATCGTGTTTGCATTCATGGATCTATCTTTGGATATGATGTAAAATTAGGAATTGCTGAAGGTTTCTTCAAGATCGGTGGACCGGGCAGAGGGCCCTTTCGGGACCCTCTGCATTTCACGGTCTTATTTAGCTCTGTTGATTCTTTGCCAGTCGGAGCGGTCCACGTCCGTTTTACCGGCCTGCGGTTGAGCTGAACTTACGGACCCGCATTTGTTGCCGTTCCCGCATGCGCCGCAGGTTTCTGCCTCAGTGTTGTCAGCGAAACTTGTGCCGATAACCCCCATAAACAGCGCGGCAGCCATTGCGATACTTACCACTAATCTATTTGTTTTCATAAAAAGCTCCTTCATTTTTTTCCGCCTACATGGCGGTTTAGTCGTACCGGATATCTCCGGCCCCGCTATTCTGGAACAGGGTCAAAAAGGCCTCCCGATCAACAGAGAAAATGAAGGGTAATGAGATAGACAGGGTCACCCCTTCCGCGGGGGACCCGGGCGGTTTGAAAGGCGCCATTATGTGCCGGGCGAAGAGCCATGGACGGCATATAGAGAGACGCCTCATTATGAGGCGGAGTCGAAGGGGCGGGCAATTCCCATGGGGGAGCAACATTCATCGCTCCGGCAGCGGAACTAATGCTGCACGACCCCTTCCCGGCGCAGTGTGTCACGCAGTTATCCGAAACATGCGTACCGTGGTGACGGGGGACCTTCTGCAAACCCACACATGGTTCTGCGGAAACTCCCGCACCCAGGCAGGTCTGACTCAAAAGAACCAGAAGGATGAGAACAGGCCACAGGGCGCCGGTCAGCTGATATTTCTTTAGCAATCTTACCTTCATAGCAGAATACCCCGGATATTCCATCTCGTCTCATGGCCGGTCATTTTCACACTAATGTCCCATCGGCCCTTCGGCCGCCTGTTCGGGATTCTCCTTTTTAAGTTTTCGTTCCCTCCAGATCATAAAAATAACGGGATAAATGATCAGCTCCAAAATCGTGGAGGTTATAACCCCTCCCACCATCGGCGCGGCTATCCTTTTCATCACGTCCGCGCCTGCGCCGGTGCTGAACATGATGGGGACAAGGCCCGCGAGGATGACGCTTACCGTCATGATCTTGGGGCGTATCCTCTTCACGGCGCCGTGCATGATGGCATCCTTCAAGCCCTGGATGCTGGTGAGCTTTCCTTCTTTTTTCCATTGCTCGTAGGAGAGGTCGAGATAGAGGAGCATGACGACCCCGGTCTCCGCGTCAAGGCCCGCCAGGGCGATGATACCCACCCAGACTGCAATGCTCATGTTATAGTTCAGGAAGTAGAGGAACCAGAAGGACCCCACCAGGGAAAAAGGTACGGCCAAAAGGACGATGAGGGTCTTCGTGACCGATTTCGTATTGAAATAGATGAGCACGAAGATGATAAGGAGGGTGAGGGGGATCACCATCTTCAGACGTTCATGAGTTTTTACGAGGTATTCGTACTCGCCGCTCCACTCGAGGCGGTATCCCTCGGGAATCTTGAGACCGGCCACCTTTTTCTTGGCCTCCTCCACGTAGCCCCCGATGTCTCTTCCGCCGAAATCGATAAAGACGTAGGAAGCAAGGAGACCCTGTTCGCTTTTGATTGCCGTGGGCCCCTTCGCAACCTTGATGTCCGCTAACTGCTCGAGGGGTACCTGGGCAATGACAGGGGAGACCGGCGCCGGTGCACCCCGCTGCCCTCCCATGCCTCCCGTAGCGGCAGGCGCTTGCATTCCCACGGGAACGAGGATCCTCTTCAATCTCTCCAGGTCTCCCCGAAGCTCCCGGGCGTAGCGCACATTCACGGTGTAGCGCTCCCTTCCTTCTATGGTGGTGGTGAGGTTCATGCCTCCGATGGCGGCCTCTATCACCTCCTGGACGTCCTCCACGCTAAGACCGTAGCGGGCCGCTTCCTTGCGCTTGACCTCGAAATCCAGGAAGTATCCCGTGGTGATGCGCTCCGCATAGGCGCTTCTCGTGCCGGGAATGTCCTTGACGTGATGCTCGATCGCGAGGCCTATCCTCTCGATCTCCTCCAGGTTGGGACCCAGCACTTTTATGCCCACCGGTGTTCGGATGCCCGTGGCATTCATGTCGGTCCGGGCCTTTATGGGCATGGTAAAAGAGTTGGAGACTCCCGGTATTGAGAGGGCATCGTTCATCTCATCCTTCAGCTTCTCTACCGTCATACCTTTTCGCCATTGCGATTCAGGCTTGAGATTCACAATTGTCTCGAACATTTCGAGCGGTGCGGGGTCCGTCGGCGTCTCTGCCCGTCCCGCTTTCCCGAAGACCTGGCTCACCTCGGGTATTTTTTTTAAGAGCTTGTCCTGCAGTTGAAGGAGGTCTGTCGCGACCGTGATCGATATGGCGGGGGCAGTGACGGGCATATAGAAGAGGGTACCTTCATACAAAGGCGGCATAAACTCGCTGCCCAGCTTCATAAAAGGATAGGCTGAGAGAAGGAGGACCAGGATCCCCCCGATGAGAACGCTCTTTCTGAACCTGAGCGCAAAGGCGGCCACAGGCTCGTAGACCCAGTGTAGGGCCCGGCTTACAGGGTTCTTCTCTTCCGGTCGTATCTTCCCCCTGATAAAAAGGGTCATAAGCACGGGCGTCAGGGTCACGGCAAGAAAGGAGGAGAAGAGCATGGCAAAGGTCTTGGTGTAGGCAAGAGGGGTAAAGAGACGTCCCGCCTGCGCCTGAAGGGAGAATACAGGCAGAAACCCGACCATTATCACAAGGAGGGAGAAGAACAGGGACGGTCCCACCTCCTGAGCGGCGTGGATAATCACATCGGTTCTTGGTCCCTGCCTGCCCCCCGTTTCCCATTCTTCGAGTTTCTTATGGGCATTCTCCACCATAATGATGGAGGCGTCGACCATAGCCCCGATGGCGATGGCGATGCCGGAAAGACTCATGATGTTGGAGGTCACTCCGAGGTAGTACATGCAGATGAAGGACATGATAATGGCGATAGGGAGGGTAAGGATCACCACCAGGGCACTCGGCAGATGAAAGAGAAAAACGATGCAGACCGCACTCACGGCAATAGAGAGCTTGATAATCTCATCCTTTAGCGTGCCGATGGCATGGCGTATGAGGTCGGACCGGTCATAGGTAACGACCACCTTCACTCCCTTCGGGAGAGACGGCTCGATGTCGTGCGCGATCTTTGCCTTGACCCGGTCGATCACATTGAGCACATTCTCCCCGAACCTTACCACCACGATGCCGGCAGCAACCTCCCCCCTGCCGTCCAGTTCGGCCAGTCCCCTCCTGATTTCGGGCCCCAGCTTTATCTGGGCAATATCTTTAAGATAGACGGGGGTGCCCGCGCCATTCGCGGCCACGGGGATGTCCTCGATATCGGAGATGGTCTTTATATAGCCCCTTCCCCTCACCATATATTCGACGCCGGAAAATTCGATGACCCGCCCCTCCACATCGAGGTTGCTCCTTCTCACTGCCTCCATAACCTTCGTAATAGGGACGTTGTACGCAGAAAGACGGTTGGGATCGAGGGTAATCTGGTATTGCTTTACGAAACCGCCCACGCTCGCCACCTGGGCTACGCCGGGAACGCTCTCTATTGCGAGCTTAAGGTTCCAGTCCTGCAGGGAGCGGAGTTGGGAGAGGTCATGTTTCCCCGTCTCATCTACCAGGGCATAGGAAAACCCCCAGCCGAGGCTCGTGGCGTCAGGACCGAGGACCGGGTTGATGCCCTGGGGAAGCTTGTTCCTCACTGCCTGGAGGTATTCGAGCACCCTGCTTCGTGCCCAGTAAATATCGGTCCCCTCTTTGAATATGACGTAGATGAAGGAGCTTCCGAGAAAGGAGAAGCCCCTCACTGCCTGCACATGGGGGGCGGCAAGGAGCGTCGAGGTGATGGGGTAGGTGATCTGGTCTTCAACGAGATCGGGACTCCTCCCGGTCCAATCGGTATAGATGATCACCTGGGTGTCGGAGAGGTCGGGAATCGCATCGAGAGGGGTACGCTGGAGGGACCAGAATCCCCACGCCATGGAAAAAAAGATAAGAAGAAAGACGATAAACTTGTTCCGTGCGCTCAGTTCTATTAATTTAGCAATCATGATTAACCCTCAGTCGATAGTCGATAGTCTCTAGTATCTAGTCGTTAGTCTTTAGTATATAGTCGTTAGTCTAAAGGCGGCAGCGCAACGAACCGTATTCTCTGTCCATAGCCTCCGGCTCTCTCATGCCCTTGCTTTAGCTAACGACTAAAGACTAGAGACTAACGACTGCTCTTTAACGACTGCCCCTCTAATGCCGGTGTCCGCCCGCAGCGGCAGGAGCCTGGCCTCCCTGTTTTGGGGTGGGAGCGGTGCCCCGGGCTTCGACGCCTTTGAGCTTTGCCTCTGAATCTATGAGGAAGTTGGCCGATGAGGCAATTTTTTCGCCTGCCTTAAGTCCTGAGATGATCTCGATCAGCTTTTCGGCCCGGGCCCCTGTGGTGACCTGGCGGGGCTCGAAGACGCCTTCCCCTTTGTCCACGTATACAATCTGACGCAGGCCCGTGTCGATCACCGCCTCGTCGGGTACCGCGAGCTTATTCCCCAGGTTGATCCCGATTTCTACGTCGGTGAACATTTGGGGCTTTAAACGGCCTTCGGGATTGGGTATGCTGAATCTTACCTTCACTGTCCTCGTCTCCGACGAGAGAGACGGAGAGACGAATTCAATCCGCGAGGTAAGCTCCCTGCCGGGAAAATAGCTGAGCCTTATCATCGCGGTCTCGCCCACCTTTACGGACGGAAGCTCATATTCATATATATCGGCCAATATCCAGACGCTCGAGAGGTCGGAGACGTCGAAGAGCTTCTCGCCGCCCATCACCTTCATGCCCTGAACCACATATTTCTGAAGCACGTATCCGCTGGCGGGGCTATATACGGCAAGGGTCCGTATCGGCTTTTCACTCTCCTCGATCCGCTTTATCTGCTCGTCGCTGATATCCCAGAGCCTGAGCCTCTGACGTGCCGCATCGAGGGTCGATTCCGCATCTTTCCTGAGCATCGACGACAGGTCAGGCTCGCTGCCGGCGCCGGCGGTCTTGAGGGCCTTTCTCTCCGTGCTCTTCGCCCATCTCACGAGATTGATGAATTCCTGCTGGGTCGCCCAAAGCTCGGGGCTGTAAAGATCGGCGAGGTGGTCTCCCTTTTTCACGTAGACACCGGTAAAATTCACGTAGAGCTTCTCGACCCAGCCCTCGACTTTCGTGTTGACGGTAGTGAGCCTCCGCTCGTCGTACTCGACCTTCCCCACGGTCCGGATGCTCTTCCGGAGGGGCTGGACCGATGCGCGGGCCACCCTGACCCCTATGAGCTGCTGCTTCTCGGGCGGTATCTCAATGGTGGCAGGTTCTTCCACAGGCTTTTCCTGGGAAGTGGGCTGCCCGGTCCCGGGTTTCTCCGCAGCCATCCCCGGCATGTTGGCCATTCCCGGCGATGATTGAGTGACGGTCGTTCCTGCCGGTATTCCTTCCCCGGGAGCCTTGGGCCGCTGCCATGGCTTGGTATAAAGTAATGCTATTCCTGCCGCAAATATCACCGCACCGATAAGAATCAGATTTTTCCGGTTCATTTCTCTGCCCCCCTCGCCATATCCTGAGTCGCCGTAAGTGCGTGGAGCCGCGCGATGGCCTTTTCCCGCTCCGTATGCTGGTTCCAGTAGAGAAGCTCTACATCGAGAAACGTCTTGAGCCGGGTTACTATCGTGATGGCGTCGGTCTTGCCCGTCACATAACCCGAAAGGCTCAGTTGCACGTCCTGTTGCGCCTTGGGTATCAAGGCATCCTTATAGAGGGTCATCAACCTTTCGGCGGAAGTTCCCATGGAGTAGCTCTCCCGGACCGAAGAGGCGAGCATGAGCTCCGTTGCCTGAAGCTCGTTTTTTGCCTCATTTACGGAGGCGGACGCTTCGAGGACTGCCTGAGCCTGTTTCGTCTTATAATAGATGGGAAGATTTATAGTCGCCGTCAGGTTCCACATATCCATGAGGCCCTGAGTCCTGGGGAAATAAGCGGTCCCTATGGTGACGTCGGGATAATAGTCCTTTTTCGCCATCTTTACCTTCGCCTCCGCGGCCTTGACCATCTTCTCCTTCGACCTCACCTCCGGGGAATGTTCCCTTGCCATCGAGAGAAGCTCACCGAGGGGCAGGGTGAACCGGGTCAGAGGCATGCTCGAGGGTCTCCCGAGAGGGCTTGTCACCGGCCTCCCCACCAGGGAATTGAGCATGCCTTTCAATGTTTCGATCTTCTGCTTTTGCATCTCCTCCCGTTCGAGAAGCATATACTTCTCCGTCTGGGCCATGAGGACTTCCTGCTGCATCCCCGTGCCGGAAGAGTAACGGGCATTTGCGGCGTCTTCCACCCTTGTGAAAATATCGGCCCTCTCTTTGAGGATGTCGATTATCTTATAGGCGAGGAAGAGCTCGTAGTAGACTTCCTTGACTCTCGCCGCGAGCCTTAGCTTCGCCGCGTCATGCAGTGCGGCGATCCCCTCGGCGTCCCATCTGGCCATCTCTTCCCTGATCGAGCGTTTGCCGGGGAAATAGAACATCTGGGAGAGGCTGAACATCCCCATCGCCTGGGTCTCTTCCCCTATGGTGATTCTCTGGAAGCCTTCATTTTGGTACCCGAACATGAACATGGGGTCGGGGAGGTTGCCTGCCTGGGGGATCCTGTATCTGGCTGCCTCCGACCGCGATCCAAAGGCCCGGATATCCGGGCTGTTTTTCACCGCCTCGTCGATCAGCCCCTGAAGATCGAGCGCCTCCTCGGCCCATGCATTTTGCCAGAAGATAATGAGGGACAGCATGAGAAGAAGGAAGACAATTCCCTTTCCTTTCCGGCCATCCGTTATATGTCGTGTTTTCAAGGTCCGCCTCCTTTGCCGTTATTCCATTCCACTGACTATTCTCAAGAACAACATCCCCGTCGCGGCCATCTCCGCACTGCAGGTTTTCCTGCCGGCCTTCTATCACTTTGCATCGACCGTAAATTTTGCCGATGCCGTCTTGCCGTCTTTCGTGATCCTTATCTGATTATTCCATGATCCCGCCATGGAATAATCGACTTTTGTCCTGTATACGGCCCCCTTGGGCTGGGCTTCGGCCTTATAGTTCATGGCGGGCATACCGGCCATGGCGGGCATAGAGTAGCCGAGCACTACCTTTGCGTCGCTCACCGCCTTTCCCGAGGCGTCGGTGACGGAGATCTCCACGTTATTGGGCCCTGCCACAGGAGGATTCTTGTCCATCTTTACCACCACGCTGTAATCTCCCACTTTCTTGGCCACTTCATAATCTTTTGCATAGGCAATGCCGGCGAGGAGCACCAAAGCCATCACTACGATCGATACGGTTTTCATAAAATATTCTCCTTTTCCCATTTTATTTTATGAATATGGAGATATTTGAACATAATATCTTCTTCCCTTTTCTGCAGGGGCTTCATGCAATTACCCCGTCAACCACCTTGAGTACCCTGCCCGCGTATGCGGTGTATTCCGAGTTATGGGTGACCATGACCACCGTGCCACCGCTGCTGTTGAATTCCTCGATAAGTTCCATGATCTCCTTTCCCGTCCTGGAATCCAGGTTTCCTGTAGGCTCGTCGGCCAGGAGTATGGCCGGCCTGTTGACGATGGCGCGGGCGATCGCTACCCGTTCCTGCTCGCCGCCTGAAATTTGATTCGGGAGTCTTTCGCCCTTTCCGGAAAGTCCCACGCGGTCGAGGGCATGAAGGGCGGCGCTCCTTTTCTCCTTTTTCGCCTCTTTTCGGGTAGCGAGGGGGAGCATCACGTTTTCGGCAAGGGTGAGATAAGGGATGAGGTGAAAACTCTGGAACACAAACCCCAGGGTCTCTCTCCTGAAGTCCGCTCTCTCATCCTGTCCGAGGCCGTATACGTCTATATTGTCCACGGTGAGGCGCCCTGAAGTAGGGGTGTTGAGGGCCCCTACCATGGAAAGGAGGGTCGACTTGCCGGAACCCGATTCCCCCACTATCGCCACGAACTCTCCCGCAGCGATTTCAAAGCTGGCATGTCTGACCGCGGTCACCATGGCGTCCCCTTCTCCATACTGTTTTATGAGCTGGTCTCCCTTAATATCTTTCATTTATCCTTCTTTTTCTCTACAAGGCACGCAGGGCTTCATTGGGATCGAGGCGGGCCGCCATGAAAGCCGGGTAGATGCCGGATAGGAGTCCCACGAAAAGAGCCAGCAGAATCGACCCTCCTGCGAGAACGGGATTGAATGGCACCACAGCCCCGTGGCCTTCGGCAAAGAAGGGGATCAAAACTTTCGCCGCCGAAAAACCGCCCAGATAACCCAGGACCCCGGCAATTCCCGAGATAATGGCCGCTTCGAGGAGAATGATCCTCATTACATGGCTCCTTCTGAAGCCCATGGCCCGAAATATCCCGATCTCCACGGTCCGTTCCCGTACGCTTCCCATCATGGTAACGAGTACCATGAGGCTTCCCACGAGAAGCACCAGTCCGGAGACCCCGTAGGAGAATTTCTCAAACTGATCGAGGGTCTCCATGCGGCCCTTCACCACCTGCTGAATGGCCATGACGTTCGCCCCCGGAAGCTGGTCGGAAATCTGTTTCACCATCTCCGGAATAGGGCACCCCGTGCACAGGGCAGCTACCTCCGCCATGGAGATGCGGCCCTTCTTACCCAATATCCCCTGGGCTGTGGCGAGGGGCGTGAAGATGAGGCCGTCATCCTGAGACCCCGTAGTCTCCAGCACACCTGTGACCTGAACCTCCTTGTTATTGATTCTCACCTTATTGCCCGTGGTGAGTCCCAGGGCCCGGGCGGCCTCGGCGCCGAGTATTGCTCCGTCATCATCAGGCATTTTGCCTTGTACGCTCCACCAGGGCCGGAGCATCCCGAAGGCCTGGAAATCCACCCCCGCCATGAGAATTCGCTTAGTTCCCACCGTGACGGGGCCGAGGATCATGGGCCCCACCGCCGCGATGTTGGCGCTATTTTTGATATTCCTGATCTGCCCGAGCTCCTCTTCCTTTATCTCCTGCATTTCAAAAGAGACGCCGCCGAGAGAGAGGCCCCCGTAGGTGAGGGAAAGACTCTCCGTTTTCGGGACGATCAGGATATTTGCCCCGTACATCTCGAGCTTATGGTTGATATTCTGCTTCATCGCCTGGACGAGGCTCAGGAGCAGAACCACGGTGCATACCCCGATAAAGAGGCCTGCGAGGACGAACAGCGCCTTTCCCTTCCTCCGCCTGAGGTTACTTACCGCAATATCCCCGAGGGTCATTACTTGCCTCCACCCGATGCAAACAGTTGTCTTCCTTCAACGAGATTCTCCGTCTTGATTACCACCTTGCCATTCTCCACTTTTCTGACAAGAGGGGCCGGATTGCAGCCTCCCGTCACCTCGTTTATCTTCGTCGATTTGAAGCGGCGTCCGCAGTTCTTGCATATCATGGAATCGTCTTTCTGAACGTACCCTTTCCCTTCCCGCCAGCAGACTACGCAGGTATCGAAGGCAGCCCTGATTACCCCGTCCGAGCTTTTCATGACAAAATATTTGATGGGTACGCCGTCGTTTGTTTTATATTGGAAATGATGCGCTTTTCCGTCATCGAAGAGGCTCGCCGGGTAGACCACTTCCTTGTTCCCCGGGGCTGCCGGATTTTGACTGGTCCTGGTATCGGCATGAGCGGCGTTCACACCCAGCAGGACGACAATGAATGCCACGATCCATATGGCCCCAAAGAGGTGCGTGCGAAGCCCCGGGCCCTTTTGGTTGAATGTTGACTTATATCTTACTAAGAATGAACCATTTTTATTGTCCATATGAGCTCCTTTTGCTTTCGTTCGATTAGCCTACCTCATGGGAAATGCCGACAGACCGCTTCTGCCCTTTTGCCTCAAAAATTATCCTGATCTGGTATTTCCCTTTTTTACTCATGTTGAAATATGCGTCATAGGTTCTCATCATTTCTTTGAAACTACCGGTCTTGACCTGTTCGTTATCATCAGGGTCTGTCACCTTGATGGTGACAGGTAAATTGCGAATCTCCCTTCCGGTAGCCTCCTCCTTCACGAGAATCATGATATTATGAGTCGAGCCTGGCTCCAGTTTCTCCTTCATTTTCATGGTTTTGAGCATCTTCTCGTGAGAGCTGTTCGCCATTACCATAAAGGTTGCCTGGATGTCGTCGGAAAAGACGTCTATGCTCGGCATTTTCATCATCCCCTGGTTCTCCTCCTCCGAATGCGCAGTCTGAGCAAAAGAGAAGGGTGAGGCCGCCAGAAGGGTCCATGCCACAATAAGGGTCGTAATCAATTTTGTCATATTTATTCTCCATTCAATTTACGTGTCTGTGCCGCCAATGCCTAAGAAATTATGATGTTATGATATCCGCAGGTCCCCGATGCCCTGGCCGCGCCGTCGAGACGTGGGTACGAGGACAGGTATCGGGCTCTTCCGTCGGCATGAGAATCGGCAAGGCGGTAATATCCGCAATACACGGCTTCCATTCCGGGGAAGCACCTGCAGCGGTTTGAATCAGCAGAGGAGACTAAGGGTTTGGAGGTAAATTGTTGCCGCGGGGTACCGGGCCAGGGCCCGGGCGTCATAGGGCCGCTCTGCCCCGGGTGAGGAGACCGCAACGCTGCTTATCGACAGCCATGGGAGCTCTTCAAGGGAGTATAAAGAGACAGGCGTCTGGACGAGCGCGGTCGCGGACGACGTATCGGATGAAGCAGCGTTCTGCAGCTCGCAATCGCATTTCGTCGAACTGTCGCAGCACGAGTGAGACTGCGTATGGAGAGGGGCGGGTATCTTTGCGCACGCGGTGCCAAAGCTCCCTGCGAGAAGGGGCTGGACCACCAAAGCGACGAGTATGAGGGCGGTCAATACAAAAGGTGCCCTGCGGCGCTTTGCGATTGAAGAGTTAATAGCCCACATAATCTATATGTGTACTATGGTATAGACAATTTGTCAAGCAAAAATTTACCGGCCCTTTGCATTAATCCGGGCATGTTGGCAGGCGTCCTCTAGAGGATAGAAAAGACTTGACAAGGCAGCCGGAATATGAAAGTATACTTAGTCTATAATAACACTATAGATTAGTTCTATGACGAGAGAGCGCAGTATGTGAAGGAGGCCTTAGATCGGATAGAGCATGGAGGAAGCGGCAGGAGTCTTTTGAGAACGAGGGCGGTAGATATGGCGCCTTTATATGGGAGGTGATCTATGGAAACAGGAAAAGCAAGGGTATTGGATAAGGAAGGGCTTCATTTGAGAAAGGCGGCCCAGGTGGTCCTTTGCGCAAAGAGGTTCAGGTCCAAGGTGACCCTTCGCCATAAAAGTGCTCATGCCGATGCGGATTCCATCATGCAGATCCTCCTCCTCGGAGCGGGACCGCAGGTGGACCTGGAAGTGAGTGCTCACGGGCCGGACGAGAAGGAAGCGGTCCACCGTATCGTGGAATTATTCAGCGAAGGAGCAGGCATATGAAATTCGAGACCCTTGCAATTCACGCGGGACACGGACCCGACCCCGCCTTCGGGGCGGTCATGCCGCCTATTTACCAGGTATCCACCTTTGCATTCAAAGGGGTGAAGCAGGCGGGCCCCTTCGACTATTCCCGCTCCGGGAACCCCACGAGAAAGGCGCTGGAGGACTGCCTCGCCGCCCTGGAGGGCGGGTCGCACGGGTTCGCTTTCGGTACCGGTATGGCAGCAGAGGCGACGGTCCTGGCCCTTCTTTCGGCGGGAGACCACGTCGTCGTCAATGATGACCTTTACGGCGGCACCTACCGGCTCCTCACTGAGATCACGGCGAAGCACGGCGTCGAGGTGGAATTCGTGAAACTAACCGACCTTGAGGGCCTGAGATCGCGGATAAAGGCGAATACACGTCTCATATGGCTGGAGACTCCGACGAACCCCCTTATGAATGTTCTCGATTTATCAGCAATAGCCGAGATCGCACGGTCGAGGGGTGTCCTGACCCTCTGTGACAATACCTTCCTCTCTCCTTATTTCCAAAACCCCCTTGCCCTGGGCATCGACATCGTGCTTCATTCGACTACCAAGTACATTAACGGACATTCCGATGTAGTAGGGGGAGCGGTAGTGGTCAACGAGGCCGGTCTTGCGGAAAAGATCTATTTCAACCAGAATGCCATGGGCACCTGCCAGGCGCCCCATGACTGCTTCCTCGTGCTGAGAGGACTTAAAACCCTGGCTCTCAGAATGGAAGCGCACAATCGCAATGCGCTGGCTGTCGCGAAATGGCTTGAAGCCCATCCAGGGATCGAGCGGGTTTTCCATACAGGCCTCGAAAGCCATTCACAGCGGACGATTTCGGCGAAACAGGCCCGGGGCTCCGGGGGGACCTTCTCATTCAGGATAAAAGGAGGAGAAGACGGGGCATTCCGGTTTCTCGAGCGTGTGAAACTCTTTATCCTGGCGGAGTCTCTGGGGGGCGTGGAGTCTCTGATCGAGCACCCGTGGACCATGACCCATCAGTCCATGCCGGAGGACGCCCGTTCCCGGGCGGGAATAACGGACAACCTGATCCGTATTTCCGTCGGCCTTGAGCATGTGGATGATCTTATTGCCGACCTGGAACAGGCACTATCCGGTGGGTGCTGATGTTGCCGATTAGCGGCCCACGGGTGATAACAATGCTTGACAAGCTCCTGGAATTACAATACTATATCAATATTATCAACTTCGAAAGATTGCCCCCCATGCCCGGAACACGTGACGTCCCTGATGCGCACGAAGAAGGAAACTGCTTTGGGGAGATATGGGATGGAGGCGAAAAGCCTTTGGGGAGACTGAAAAAGGTTCATATCCCATGAACCTTGACGATAATTGAAGGCAGGAGTTTCTCAATGTATCTGAAAGGGCTGCACAGCGGTATTGTTCTCAGAAAGTCCCCGTTTCTCGTGGTAAAAAAATTGAGCTCCAATGAAGTGCGGGTCTACAGTAAACTGCACGGCAATCTTACCTCATTTGATTTTGACATCACCCACCTCATCGATCTGTTCGATTCCCCTCTTGCAGTGGAGGACGCGGCCCGCAAAGTGTCGGAGATCCATCAATGCGATGGGCCGGTGCTGATTCAGGAACTCTACGAAAAGAGATTTCTCGTTGATGCGGATATGACCCGGGAGGAGATGTTCTCGGAATATATCGAAGCAGCCCGGGTCAAAAACAAAATCCCCAGGATCTCGAAAGTCACTTTCCTGGTCTCCGAGAAATGCAACATGGCATGTGTGGGGTGCTACCACGGTTTTTACGATTTCAGGAGCGCTGCCATGAGCAGTGAATTCGCGGAGGAGATCCTTCAGGGCCTCTTCCCCTATCTGAAGAGGAGGGGCATTCCCGCCCTTCTTATCTCATTTTTGGGCTATGAGCCTTTATTGAATTTCGACACCCTCCGCATGATCTGCGACCGGGCTTCCGCCATGGGCGATGAGTACGGGATAAATACGACCTTTAAGCTCTACACCAACGGGTACAGTATAAATGAAGAGATCTTTGAATGGATAGAACGGAACAGGTCCCGGTTCGGCGTTATGGTGAGCCTCGACGGGATCAGGGAAGATAACGACAAGAGGAGGACCGATTCCGCAGGCCTGGGGACCTACGACGCCGTCGTCCGGAATCTGAAGCGGATCATAGTCAGCGGTGTGGAATGTGGCGTTATCACCGTCCTCGGCAAGTGGAATCTGGCGAATATCGAAAGATTCGTGGAAGAGATGGATGCAGCGGGTGTGAGGATCATTACGGCAAACATGTTTTGCGGCCAGTCGGAGGAAGAGCGGCTTATGGAGTTGACGGACGCGGAAAAGATCGAAGCCGTGGAGAGAATGGACCTCGCAGCGGAGAAATACGGCATCGAGTTTAACGGCGAGTGGAAATTTCCCGTGGTCCAGATGGTCACCGGCGCCAGGCTCTTTTGCCCTGCGGGGACAAAGCAGCTCGTCTTCGGCGCGGACGGCGCCATCTATCCATGCCAGCGCTTTGCGGGCACCGAGGTGACTCTGGGCGCCTATGGGCCCGGTTTCTGGGAAGAGCTTACCGAAGGCCGATGCGGAAGCTACAACCAATGGACCACAAGTCTTTACAATGGCATGGCCGAGAGGACAAAAGAGGAAAAAACGGACTTTACGGGCTGTGTCTGCCCTTTCATACCCTTCATAAGAGGGGAGTGCATCACCAGGAACCTCACCGAGTCCTTCGACGAATCTCTCGTTCAGTTTTACCTTACCCGGCCATTGAACAGAATACTCACGAAATCACCTTTGAGCTGCTATAATTGACGGTCCGACTGGCCGGTCTTATTGCGGATTCCTTTGTATTGACCTCTGGAGCCATACCATGCCATACTTTACGATCGAGTTGCGCCATGAAAAACCCTGAAGGCCCCACGCCGGAAGCTTCGTAAGGACGGCGGGGCGGCGGGAGGACGGGTGGAGAAAGGCTATTTTCAGATTTACACGGGTAACGGAAAAGGCAAGACCACAGCGGCCCTCGGTATAGCCCTGCGCGCCATGGGCCATGATTTCAGGACCTATATCGGCCAGTTCATGAAAGGCCAGATCTACGGCGAGATTACGGCCTGCCGGGCGATCATTCCCGGCCACGTGACCATCGAGCAGTATGGAAAGGACACTTTCATGCACGTGGGGAACGAGCCCGGCGACGACGATATCAGGATGGCCCGCGAAGGTCTCGGGAAAGCGGAAAAGGCCATGATCTCCGGGTCCTACGACATCGTCGTCTTCGATGAGATCCTTACGGCGCACCACTTCCATCTCCTCACCCTCGAAGAGATGACAGAGGCGATCGGGCTTAGGCCGGAAGGGGTCGAGGTGATCTTTACCGGCAGGTACGCACCCCGCGCCCTCATAGAAATAGCAGACCTGGTCACGGAAATGAAAGAGGTGAAACATTACTATCAAAAGGGCATAGAGGCAAGAAAAGGCATAGAGCGATAAGAGGGGAGCCCATAAAGGAGGAAGAGAATTGGCCACGCCACGTGAATTTGCAAAGGCCCTGGAAACATACCTGAGGCCCCAGACTTTTGCCGTAGGAATCAAGCTGCTTAGAAATGCCGCCGACGCGCCGGCGGGCGTTCTTTCCGTATCCCGGTCGTTCAGGCACAAGGTCGCCCTTTGCCAGACCTTCGGCTGGGCCAGGCGCAACAGGATCACCACGGCGGTCTTTAAAGAAGATATGAATTGTCCCGTCGGAGTCGCGGTCATGGGGCTCGGCAAGAGGCCTGAGTATGTGCTGAACGGTTCGAATACGATCCGGCGCTATTGTCGAACCCTTGAGGGTGCGGCGCTGACCGAGCGGGAGATGAACTGTTTCGAGATAGGCGCCTATGCGGGGCTGGTGGTGGGCCCGCTGGATAGTTGCGAATTCAATCCGGACCTTGCCATCATTTACGGGAACGGTCTTCATATGACGAGGCTCATCCAGGCGGCCCTGTACGCCAAAGGGGGACGCTTCACCGTATCGGTGATCCCCGGGGCGGTTTGCGCCGATGCCCTGGTCCCTCCGGTGAGAGATGACCGGTGCAGCATCGGGTTTCCCTGCTGGGGCGATCGCATCCATGAGGGAACAAATGAAAATGAGATCCTCTTTTCCGTCCCTGCTTCACGATTCGACGAAATTATGCTGGGGCTCAAGGAATCCCATGAAGCGGGAATGACGGTGCCCGTACCCCTTCCCACCTTTTACGAACCCCAGTCACCCCCTGTCTACAATCAGTACATCAAGGATATGGGAATAGAATAGATACCCTTTCGGGGTCTTATCAGACAGGGGGCCCCTTATCGCGATTCCCCCTCAATAATGCTTTTTCAGACGTGAGAGCCGAGGCTTCAGCCGCTAGGCCGCGCCTGTCCTCACCCGTGTCAATTCTTCTTGACAGGAAATTAGTAATGAATATATATTCATTAGGTTGTGAAGAAGAGAACAAGAACATATGAAGGGTACCTAAACCGATGAGTCGACGCAGTAGCACGAGGAGGGTGGGGTTTCTGCCCCGCGCCTTATATTTCACACCCCAGGGGGTGACGTCGGGCGAAATCGAAGAGATACTGCTCGGCAATGATGAGGTAGAGGCGATCCGGCTGAAAGACCTGCTCGGCATGTCTCAGGGGGAGGCGGCAAGGCAGATGCAGATCTCCCAATCCACTTTTCACCGTCTTATCCTCATGGCCAGGCAGAAGATCGCCGATGCCTTTATCAACGGAAAGGCGGTGCGGATCGAGGGTGGGAATATCGATGTGGAAGCCGATTTCTCGCAACCGTGCCGTTGGAGAAAGAGGTGGGGATGCAAAGCCAAAGTCGTCTGTCCCGATGGCTCCTGGGGCGGCATCACGAGGGTACGGGAAGGCGGGCTTGTCATAGTGGCCGTAACCGGCACGGACGGTACCATTGATGGAATGGTGGATGAGCGTTTCGGGCGAAGCAGGAAGATTATCCTCTACAATAAAGAGAAAGGCTCTTTCGAAGCCATCGATAATACGGGAAGCATGAATGTACCTCAGGGCGCAGGAATCAGTACTGCCCGTGTCGTGGCCGGGACACCGGCTCAGGCCGTGATAAGCGGCCATCTCGGTCCCAATGCGTTCAGTGTTTTACGCGAGGCCGGTATTGAGGCATACACCGCGTCACACGTGACCGTGAGGGAAGCGTTGGAGATGCTCGATAGGGGCCAACTGACCAGGCTCGACAGCGCCGATGTGGAAGGACACTGGTAAGCTTTACGGGTATGCCGCTGAGTGCGGGACAGTAGGGCAGGGAACTATATGAATAACTTATCTGGAGGAACTATGAACTGTAGCGAAGCAGCGGATAGCGCAAAGAATGAACAGGCGCTCAAGGAAAAACTCGACAGGATCAAGAACGTCTTCATCGTCCTTTCAGGCAAAGGAGGGGTCGGCAAGAGCACGGTGGCGGTGAACCTTGCCGTCAGTCTCGCACTACGGGGTCTGAAAACCGGTATAATGGACGTAGACATCCACGGTCCGAGCGTTCCCAAGCTCCTCGGCCTTTCGGGAAAGAAGGTGGGACTTCGCGACGAGGAGGTTGTACCCCTCGAAGTTTTTGAGAACTTGAAGGTCATGTCCATCGGCTTCTTCATCGACGGGAACGAGAGCGCCGTCATCTGGAGGGGACCCATGAAGGCGAAGATGATCAGGGAGTTCGTGGAGAGCGTTGCCTGGGGCGACCTCGATTGCCTTGTCGTCGATTGCCCCCCCGGCACCGGAGACGAGCCCCTTTCCGCGGCGCAGATGTTCGCGTCCAAAGGAAGCGGCGTCATCGTGACCACCCCACAGGAGATCGCAACGATCGACGTGGAGAAGTGCATCACCTTCTGCGGTCAACTGGGTCTTCCTGTCGCGGGTATCGTGGAGAACATGAGCGGCTTCGTCTGCCCTGATTGCGGAAAGGAAGTAGACATCTTCTCTTCGGGAGGGGGCAGAAAGCTTGCCGACCGGTTCCACGTGCCATTTCTCGGAAAAATACCGATAGACCCGGATATCGTAAAGAGCGGTGATAGCGAGGAGCCCTATATCCACTCCTATTCCGGGACCCCTACGGCGAGAATATTCGACGAGATCGTGGAGCAGATCATGGGTTTCGGAAAAGAGGCAGAGGCCGGCGCGAGACGATAAAGAGCGTAAGCAGGAGGAATCAGGAGATGAACGGTTACAGTGACAAAGTGCTCGACCACTTTCAGAGGCCGAGAAACGTGGGGGCCATGGAGAACGCCCACGGCATCGGCGAATTCGGAGACGCGGAATGCGGCGATTTCGTGAAGGTCTTTCTGAAGGTGGAAGGCGACACGGTTATCGACGTAAAGTACCAGGTCAGGGGTTGCCCCGCCTCCATCGCCTGTGCAAGCGCCATGAGTGAGCTTGCCAAAGGCAAGAATCTCGATGACGCGATGATGATAGTGGATGAGGACATTGCGGAAGCCCTGGGCGGACTGCCGGAACATAAGATCCTTGTTCCAACCTGGGCGCCGGGGGGCTTAAAAAGGCCCTTACCGACTATTTTGAGAGATATGTGGTCCAGGGAAACGCCAGGTAGAGCGGGCCATGTGCCCGGGTTTTGAGATAGGGATCAAAATTCCCGGACAAAGGGGGAATGATGTTTTTCAAATTCGATGGAAGGCTGCCGCAGATAGGAAAGGCAGGAACCTACGTGAGTGAGACTGCCCAGGTCATCGGGGACGTGAGGATAGGCGACCACTGCTATATAGGCCACGGGGCCATACTGCGGGGTGATTACGGGACCATCATCATCGGGGACGGCACTGCGATCGAGGAAGGGGTTATCGTCCATGCCCCTCCCGAAGATAGCTGCTCCATCGGGCAAGGGGTGACCATCGGCCACGGGGCTATTGTCCATGCGAAAAGAATTGGCGATTTCGCGGGCATCGGAATGGGTGCGATCCTGAGCATCCGCTCCGAAGTGGGTGACGGCGCCATCATTGCAGAAGGGACCGTGGTTAAGCGGGAGCAGAAGATACAGGAATCGATCGTCGCGGCGGGGAATCCGGCGCGAAAGATTAAGGACGTGACCCAAAGGGAAAAGGATTTCTGGGATTGGGGACGCAGGGTTTACAGGGACCTGGCGCAGAAATATTGCGACCTCGGAATGGAGAAGGTCGATCTATAATAACGGGGTTTTCGCATGGCGAAGGAAGACTGCCGGGTGCGGCGAAGGTCTTTTCCCCCTGGAGGCCCCCTAATGGGAGAGTGCCATGAAGAAATATTTTTGGTTCTTTGCGTCGGTAATCGGATATATCCTTTCCGTAGCGGTTCAGTCTGCCGCGTACGAGCCTGTCCTGTCAACGGGCCGGCTTCAGGAGAACATCAATAACCGTTCCTTGATCATCCTCGATATACGAAAAGTGGAGGAGTACAGGGAAGGCCACATTCCCGGGTCCATCTCCCTCACCTTTACTGCCTGGAGAACCGCCGACGCCGATATGGGGTGCCAGCTTCCCATGAAAGACGAGCTTGAGGACAAGGTCTGCTCAATGGGCGCCGATGCGGATTCCCACGTGGTGATCGTGGGCAAAACGGACAGGGATGAGGACCGCGTGAATGCGACGCGGGTTGCGTGGACGCTCAGGTACGCGGGCATACGCAACCTTTCGATCCTTGACGGGGGGTTCAACAAATGGGTGAAGGAAGGAAGACCCCTCTCGAAGAAGGTCTCCAAAAGGACGAAGAGCGATTTTCGTTGCGGCTGGAACGAGAGTGTCCTGGCTCTAAAAAAGGATGTGGTGGCCTCGTGCGGCTGCGCGGGCAGAGGCGCTATTCTCGATACGAGACCGGAGGCGCAGTTTACGGGAAGGATCGTCTGCCCCTCGGTCAAAAGGAAAGGCCGCATCCCCGGGGCCGTTAACCTGCCTTATTCACTCGTCCACGGAAAAGAAGGAATCTTTGAATCCAGAGGAACCCTGCAGGCCCTTGCTTCTCAGAAAATAGGGGACGACAGGGACAGGACGATCATCGTGGTCTGTTCCAACGGACAGTTTGCTTCAGCCTGGTGGTTTGCACTGAGCGAAATTCTCGGTTACGGGAATGTGAAGATCTACGACGGCGCGATGGAAGAATGGTGCTGCGATCAGGCCGCTCCCCTCGAGGGGGCGCCCGTTCAATAAGAAATTACGGCCCGGCAAGGTCGACTTATCCTTCCGGCGTTGTGCGGCAAAAGGAGCACATTTATGGATATCGAAACGGTCACATGTCTCTATTTTTCCCCTACGGGAACGACCGGGACCACTGCAAAAGAGATAGCCCGCGGTATGGCAGGGGCGCAGGTGAAGGTCCTCGACTGCACGAGACCCGCGCAGCGGGCGAAAAACACCCGGGCCTTCAGGGGCGATGAGATCGTCATACTCGCAGTGCCCGTCTATTACGGAAGGGTCCCCGAGACCGCGGCGGACTATTTCTACACTTTATCGGGTGAAAATACCCCTGCCGTGCTCGTGGTGATATACGGTAACAGGGCCTATGATGATGCACTCAGGGAACTCTATGATATTGCATCAAAACGGGGGTTTATTCCTGTGGCAGGAGGCGCTTTTATAGGAGAGCACTCCTATTCTACCGAAAAACGGCCCATCGCCCGGGGAAGGCCCGACGAGAAAGACCTGCAAAAAGCCCGGGAATTCGGCGGTCTTGTCCGAAAGAAAATGGAAGCCCTTGATTTACTGGGGGCGATAAAACCGCTGACAGTGCCCGGGAACGTCCCCTACAAGGAGCCTGAAGCGCTTTACCGCGTAAGAAGTCTCAGGCAGACCGCCTCTTTCACGCCTGAAACCGACATGGCCCTTTGCACCGGATGCACCCTGTGCGCTGATGCCTGCCCCGTCGAAGCAATAGATAGGGATGACCCCGCGACTACGGATAAAGGGCGGTGCACCCTGTGCTTCGCCTGTGTCAAGGTCTGCCCGGTACAAGCCCGGGCGATGAATGAGCTTTCTTCCGGTCCGGCCGTTACACGCATATATGAAAGCTGTCAATCGAGAAAGGAGCCTGAATATTATCTTCCCGGGCCGTGAAAACGCGAGGGCCTTTCCAATTTTGGCCCGATTCAGAGATCTCAATGCATAAAAGTCATCCTCGGGCCTTCATCATGGTGTGCAGTACCTCGACTGCCCGTTCGGCGAAAGCGGGGTCGCATATGTGGACGTTTATCTCCTCCACCGGTATACGGGGGTCGAGAAACTTCTTTAAGGTCTCGGTGAAAACCCGGTCGGCAGCGGGGTCGAAGAGCTCCCTGCCTTCCTTGTCCGCCTCGGACCATCCCCTGGTGGGGATAAGCACGTGAGAAGGACCTTCCGACTTATTGAGCTTAGCCGTGATGATTGCGGCAAATCGCTCCATCTCCGGTGATTCCATACGCACGCAGAACCGGGCGTCGTGGCGGTATACCCTCCTTCCGGTAAATTGGTCCGGCATGGGATAGACCGGACTGAATACCGCATTGTCAAGGCCTCCCGGGGCAAAGACCAGGGGCACCCCCATTTTCCCCGCTGTCTCGAAACGGGCGGGACCGATTCCTTTGCAGTAGCCCCCGTAGAGATCATCGGCGATCTCGTGGGGTGTGAGATCGAGGACGCCCGCGATCCTGCCCTCGCCGATCAGCTCCTCCATTGCCATCCCCCCGCAGCCGTTTGCGTGAAACCCCATCATCTCGTAGCCTTTTTCACGGAGGAAGCCTTCCGCAAGGATGGCGCACTCGGAATTGACGCCGTACGCGGTTACCGCCACCATCGGCCTTCCCCCCAGAGAGGAGGCGCCCTTCTGCATCATGCCGCATACGGCGTAGGCGGCCTGCCCCAGGATAAGGCGTGTGAATTCATTGAAACCGAGGAGATCCGCCACGGAATGGAACATGACGATATCTTTGGTGCCTATGAATTCCCTGACGTCCCGTGACGCCACGGTGGAGACCATGACCTTTGGGAGCCCGAAGGGCAGGGCCCGCATGATGGAAGTGATTACGGCTGTGCCCGTTCCCCCTCCCAAGCCGATGATCCCATCGAGCAACCCCTCGCGGAGCAGGCGGCCCGCGTAGGCCGTACCACCCCTCTGCATGGCATCGAGTCCCTGCGGCCGGTCCCTGGTCTCTATCACTTCCTTAAGGTCGCACCCGGCGACCTCGGCAAGTTGTTTATTCGTAATGTCCGGTTCGACCTGGGGGAGGCCCAGGATGCCTATGTCCATCAGAAAAGTCGAGGCTCCTTGTTCCCGGGCGCAGTCCCGGACCCAAGCGGCCTCCCTTCCTTTTGTATCCATGGTAGCGACAATGAGGAGACAATTTTTCTTGCCCATGGCCCATTCCTTCCCGCGACGCACATGAATTGCTGACGCGCGCGGAGAGCGATATCCGCCCGCCCGGAGCGGCATTATAAGAAGCCCGAAAAATAGAGTTTAATCGTAAATATCCCCCGTAGCGGCTTCTGTCAATATATTTAAACTTATAGACCATAATGAATGCTGATGGCTCCATAGAGGGATAAAAATGAGAAAGGCCTGACCAAGAGCGGTGAAAAACGAAGCAACCGCCCTGAAGGACGGTCTCTTTCCTACGCCTTTTCAGTAGACGAAGGCCAGAAGGTCAGGGCCCGGGATGACCCTTGTCGGACCCTCTCTTCTCCTGCTCCTCCACCACACAATAGACACCTTTTCCTTCGAACCCGGGTGCGAAGCAGCCGTTGTCGGAGACACATCTCGCGGGCCTGTGGTCTCCAGATCTCCAGCGGGCCACGAGGTCCGGCTCACGGATCAGGGGTCGGCAAAGGGCGATATAGTCCGTGATCCCCGTATCGACCAGCCTCTCGGCGGTCTCGAGGGTGCGGATGCCGCCCACCAGCATCAGAGGGGTCGGCAGTTTTCTCTTGAAAGTCTCCGCTACGGGCTCGTAATAGGCTTCAGGCTCTCCCTCGGCCGGTTTTCCGGGGCGGGAGGGCAGGTACTTTCCGGAAAGAACGGTGCCCCCGCTCATTTCAATCGCGTCAATGCCCGCCTGTTCAAGGAAGGCGGCCACGCGAAACATGTCGTCCGTGGTAAGGCCGTTGGGGAGAAAGTCCTCGGAGTTGAGCTTCACGAGTATGGGGAACTCGGGGCCCACTGCCTCCCTCACCGCGTTTATTACCTCAATGAGAAGCTGGGTCCTGTTCTCTATTGCGCCCCCATAGCCGTCGGTCCTCTTGTTGAAGCAGGGAGAGAGGTACTGGCTCAGGAGATACCCATGGGCTGCATGGACCTGGACCGCATCGAACCCCGCAATCCGTGCCCTTTCTGCCGCTCGGGCAAAGGCTCCGGCAATATCCCTCATATCTTTTCCCGTCATCTCCCTCCCTTCCTCCGTCTCCGAAGGACCCATGGGCGAAAGGCCGGTGAGCTTGAATGCGGCGCGAGACCCCGCGTGGGCGAGCTGGAGGGCCGCCTTGCCCCCGGATTCGTGAATGGCCTCCGTCATGGCGGTTAATCCGGGAATCAGGGCATCCGAATAGGCGCCGAGCTGCCGCATACCCGCCTGACCTTCCCGGCTCACATAGGCATGACCGCTTATGATGAGCCCCACGGCGCCGCGGGCAAGTTGCCTCTGCACCTCGATAAGCTCCGGCGTGACCGAGCCGTCTTCTGTCGCAAGCCCTTCCCACGTGGCGGACCGGACAAAGCGGTTCGGGAGGGTCATATTTTTTAAAGATGAGGGTTCGAATAATCGGGACATGGCAGGGCCTCCTCATACGTGATATGTACGGTATTCATCCGTGGAATTCTACTCCATTCTATCATTTCCGTCGCTCAAAGGTGAATAAAAAGGTGGAGCCGGGGAAGACAAGGTCCCGGGAAAAGGTGCGTTTATTTGGCGGTAGTTGCTATTTTTTTGCCGGTGACGGTATAATGGTCTCACCCCGCACCTTCCAAATATATTCGCGCCTTTCACGTCTTCTTCATGCGGGGACCCCGGGAAGACTAATGAGACATGCATTTTTCAGATCCATCCGGACCCATCTCATCCTTCTGGTGCTGATTTCCCTTCTTCCCGCCCTGGGGATTATCATCTACGGGGGATTGGACCGTCAGCGCCGGGACATGGAAGATAGCAGGAACCAATCGGTGAGGGTTCTCACCGATCTGGCCCATGACCATACCCGCACGATGGAAGGGGCCAGGATCTTTCTCGTCACTCTGTCAAAGTTGCAGGAAGTGAGGAATAAGAACGTTTCTGACAGCGTCAGACTCTTTCGTGAGCTTCGTACCCAGAACCCCATATATGCGAATATATTCGCTGCCTCGGCCAACGGGACTATATACGCGAGCGCGCTGCCTTTCATCCGTTACGGGATAGGGCACAGAAAATATTTCAGGGACGCCGTCAGAACAAAAGACTTTTCCGTAGGAGAATATGTATGGGGACCTACCCTTCAAAAGCCCATAATTCATTTCGCCTACCCCGTTCTCAATCCAAAAAGGGAAGTGACCGGCATTGTGGCGGTTACCATCGATCTCGCCCATTACGACAGGATTTTTCAACAGACCTCTTTGCCCCGGGATTTTGTCCTCGGCATTACCGACCACAGGCATATCTACCTCTACCGCTTTCCCGATCCGAAGAGATATGCAGGCATGAAGGAGCCGTCCGATATGACCCTCTTCATGGCGGGCCCACCGGAAGCGGGCGCTTTCACGAGCACCGACCGCAGCGGCATAAAATGGTTTTACGTCTACAGAAAACTTTCTCTCGACAGGAGTTCGACCCCCTATCTTTACATGACAGTAGGTATTCCCGAGAAGAAAGCTCTTGCAGGCTCCACGCGGACATTTTGGATTACCCTCGCGTTCTTATGCGCGGCCCTGCTTGTCGCCCTTCTCTCTGCATGGCTTGTAGGAAACATGCTGGTTACGCGAAGGCTTCAGGGGCTCCTGAAGGCCTTTCAGCGGCTGGGGAGCGGCGATCTGACGGCCCGGGCGGGCCTTAACCATGACAGGAGCGAAATGGGGCAGCTTGCTGCTGCCTTTGATGAGATGGCTGGCGCTCTGGTGGGGAGAGAAGGGGAGAAGAGAATTGCCATGGAAGAACTTCAGGCGAGCGAAAAGCGCTATCGCACGCTTTTTGACGAAGCCATAGAAGGAATTGTCCTCGCCGACCAGGAGCACGGCATAATCCAGGACTGTAACCGCTCTTTCCTTCGCCTCACCGGATATGCGCGATCGGAGCTCGTAGGCAGGTTCGAGACGATGCTCCATCCACCGGAGCCCGGGCAACTCTCACGAATTTTCTCCCTTCAAAGGGTGGAGAAAGAGGGGCAGGTACTCATCGACCGTATTCTGACCAAAGAGGGGAATGTGAAGGAGGTGGAGATAAAGGCGAATACCATCGTCATGGGCGGGGTGAGGCACATGCAATGCTTCTTCAGGGACATCACCCGCGAGCAGCGGATCCACCGTGAAAAGGAGACAACCCTCATGGTCCTCAACCTCCTTAACGATCACAGTGAGATCCGTGAGCTTATCCGAAAAATTACCGCTTTTCTCCTCGAATGGACGGGATGTGAGGCGACGGGCGTTCGCTTGAGGGACGGGGATGATTTTCCCTATTATGAAACACGCGGATTTCACAAGGAGTTTCTGGCGGCCGAAAACAGCCTGTGCGTAAAGGACCTGAATGGGCAGATCATCAGGGACGATGCGGGCAGCCCGGTGCTCGAGTGCATGTGCGGCAATATCCTTTCCTGCAGGTTCGATCCGGCCCTTCCTTTTTTTACGGCCCGGGGGAGTTTCTGGTCCAACTGCACCACGGACCTTCTCGCAACGACTACCGATGAGGACCGGCAGACCCGCACCCGCAACCGGTGCAACGGGGAAGGGTATGAATCGGTGGCATTGATCCCCCTGAGGCACGGCAACCTGATATTGGGACTTCTTCAATTCAACGACCGCCGGAAAGGCAGGTTTACCCCGGAGCTGATCTCTTTCCTCGAGAGCACGGGGGAGCAGATCGCAATCGCCCTTGCCCAGAGGCAGGCCCAGGTTGCGCTCCGGAAGAGCGAGCAGAGGTTCCGGGATATCAGCGAGGCTGCCGGCGAATACCTCTTCGAATTCGACCCTTACTGGCGCTTCACCTTTGTGAGCGATCGAATTCGCGATGTCCTGGAATATAGTCCCCATGAAGTGCGGGGAAAGATTGTTTTCGAGCTTCTCCCGGAACCAATGGTCCCGAAGGCGAGGGATCTTTTCGAATCACTGAAGCGCGACCGCGTGGGCTTCAGTGGCGTGGAATTTCCTGTCCTTACCAAAACAGGCAGGGCAGTATGGATGAGCGCCACCGCGGTCCCCATCTTCGACGGCAACCGGGATATCCTGGGCTATCGCGGCGCGGCGATGGACATTACATCGCGAAAAGAAGCGGAAGAGACCATAAAGGGGTCTCTCAGGGAAAAGGAAGTGCTCTTGAGGGAGATCCACCACAGGGTAAAGAATAACCTTCAGGTTGTCTCCAGCCTTCTCAACATGCAATCCCGTTATATACGGGATTCCGAAGATTCCGCCTGCTTCAGCGCGAGCATGGACCGCATCAGGTCCATGGCCCTCATCCATGACAAGCTCTACAGGTCGAGGAACCTGGCGCATATTTATTTTCCCGATTACGTGAACGACCTTTCCCGGGACCTCCTTCTCGCGTACGCGTTGGGCAGGGATATGGAAATGAATATTGACGTAGCGCCACTTTCACTCGATATCGACACCGCCATGCCCTTGGGGCTTATTATAAACGAGCTCCTCTCCAATTCTCTCAAGCATGCGTTTCCGAACGGGAATTCAGGGGCCATATGCCTGAACCTTTCCGCCGGGGAGAGGGAGAATACTCTCGTCGTCTCCGACAACGGCATCGGATTTCCTCCGGGGATCGATTTTACCCGTACCCAATCTCTGGGAATGCAGCTCGTCATGACCCTCGTAGACCAGCTCGAGGGCTCCATCGAGCTACGCAGCGAGGGGGGGACGGAAGTCAGGATCACCTTCGGGAGCGCATAACAAGGCATTTTTCGCATACTTTGTCGCACCCATGAGACTTAAGTTTCGGAATTGAGACGTGAGTTGCCTTTGCCCTTTCGGAATAATTCCTTTAAATGATTGATTATCCGTCTTTCGGCATTGCGGCATTTCTTTTGCAGAATTCAAGGACGAAGGGGGAGAAGTCTGAGGTCTGTTCCTTACAAGGCGCCCTCCCGAGAAAGTGGAGGAAAGGATGTCCATGAATAGAACCATTCTCCTCGTTGAGGACGAGGCAATGATCGCCATAGCCGGCGCTGAAAAAGTCCGGAGTTTCGGTTTCCATGTGATCGTCGCCCCGTCGGGGAAAAAAGCGGTGGAATTGGCATCCCGAAAGGAGAAGATCGATCTTGTGCTCATGGACTTGGACCTGGGTTCCGAGATGAGCGGCGCCGAGGCGGCAAGGCGAATCCTTTCCCTTCGAAGCCTGCCCGTTGTCTTCCTCACTTCCCATTCCTTTGAAGAGTCCGGGGAAGGCATAAAGGATATTCCCCTTTGCGGGTATGTCGTAAAAGGCTCCGGAGATTATATCCTCCGTTTCTCCATCGAAGCCGCTTTCGAGCTCTTCGAGTCCCGCCGGTCGGGATTACGCCATTCCCCTCTTCCGTTCCATGAGGGAAAGGATGAGGTCCCGGTCCTTCACGAAGGCAACGACAGCCTCGGGCTTTCCGATTTGATCGACAGCGAAGCCCTTCAACCGCTCGTGGACGACTTCTGCAGGCTCACCGGAATCGGCGCGGCGGTCGTTGATCTCGAAGGGAAGATACTCGTTTCATCCGGGTGGCAGGAGATATGCACAAAATTCCACCGCCTTCACCCGGAATCGCGCAGGAATTGCGTGGAGAGCGATATCACCCTCACGCGCGGGGCGGTGGAGGGAACCTTTAATGTGTATAAGTGCAAAAATAATATGATGGATCTCGCAACGCCCATCATGGCGGGTCCTGCCCATGTGGGCAACCTCTTTCTGGGACAATTCCTCTTCGATGACGAAATGCCTGATTATGACCTCTTTCGTGCCCAGGCGAAACGATACGGTTTCGACGAAAAGGCATATATGACGGCCCTGGAGCAGGTACCCCGCAGGAGCAAAGAGGCGGTGAACGCATCCATGTCCTTTTTCTCCAAATTTGCGCGCATCATATCACAGCTTTCCCTGAACAGGCTCAACCTGAGCCGCGCGTTAACCGAGAGAGACAGATCGCTCATCCTTCTAAAGGAGAAGGAGGAGCTTCTCGAGAACCAGGTGAGACTGGTGACCACCCTTCTCGACACGGTCCCCAGCCCCATTTATTACAAGAACAGGTCGGGCAGGTTCCTGGGGTGTAACCGGGCCTTTGAAGAATTCAGGGGGATGGCCCGAAAACGCATCATCGGAAGAACGGTCCGCGAGTTGGATCCCACGAAGGAAGCGGACAAGTATGAGGAGATGGACCGTCTATTATACGCAAATCAAGGAGTGCAGACTTTCGAGTGGCGCGCCAGGACCGCGAGCGGCGCCGCGCGGGACGTGATCTTTCGAAAGGCGCTTTTCAGGGATGCGGCGGGCTCGGTCGCGGGGATCGCAGGGGTAATGACGGATATTACCGAGCAGAAGAAGGCGCAGGAGAAGCTCAAGAGGCTGACCGATGCAATGGAAGCCTCAATGGAAGGTATGGCCGTGATCGGGGGGAACGAGCTGCTGGTCTACGTAAACAAGTCTTTTGCCGCCGTCTATGGCTATTCCATGGCAGACGAGCTCGTGGGTCAATCATGGCGTCTCCTTTATGAAGATAACGAGATAAGGAGATTCGACCGGTATATTCTGCCCCAGTTCCGGCGGCATGGACAATGGCAGGGGGAGGCGACGGGGAAGAGAAAAGATGAAAGTTTCTTCCCTCAGGAGGTATCGCTGACGGCCCTCGACCACGGCGGATCGATTTGCGTGGTACGGGATACGAGCGTCCGCAAAAAAATCGATGAAGTACAGCTTTTTCTCCTCCAGTCCGGGTATGCACGCTCGGGTGGTGAGTTTTTCAAATCTCTCGCGCGATACCTCGCATGGACCCTGGAGGTCGACTATGTATGCATCGACCGCCTCTCGGGGCAAGATCATAAAGCAAAAACCCTGGCCATTTATTTTGACGGGACCTTTGAAGACAACGTGGAATATACCCTTGCCGATACCCCTTGCGAGGAGGTGGTGGGAAAGACAATCTGCTCTTTCCCTCAAAAAGTCCGGGACCTCTTTCCCCGGGATGAGATACTCCGGGAGATGGGGGCGGAAAGTTATGTGGGGACCACTCTTTGGGGCTCGGACGGCCGTCCGATCGGTCTCATTGCGGTGATTGCACGACGCCCGATGGAGGACACGAGGCTCGTCGAGACCGTGTTGAAGCTGGCGGCAATCCGCGCGGCCGGCGAGCTGGAGCGACGTGACGCCCAGGGAGAGATAGAAGCCCTTCTTTCGGAGAAAGAGCTTCTTCTCAGGGAAGTCCATCACAGGATCAAGAACAACATGAACGTCATCATGAGCCTCCTCGCGCTCCAGGCGAGCCGCCTTAAAGACCCCACGGTAGTGGCGGCACTGGCGGACGCAAGAAGCCGCGTCCAGAGTATGATGGTCCTTTACGATAAGCTTTACCGTTCCGCTGACTTCAGGAATATATCTGCCGATCAATATCTGAATTCTCTGATCGATGAGATAGCCCGGAATTTTCCTGGTCTCAAGTCGGTAAGAGTCGAGAAAAACATCGAACCCTTTATTCTCGATGCGAGGGTTCTCTCCTCCCTCGGCATCATTCTTAA